>JABEUN010000004.1 GCA_013044385.1 Acidimicrobiaceae bacterium | reverse complement strand
TATAGGTACTACCACATATTGACAGACTTCGCGAATCTGTGACCAACACATTCGCGCTGGTCACAGCCTTATTTGAAAATACTTTTGAGAGTCTTCAAAATCCCAGTATTTGGCTAGCCAGGAAACTCCCGCTAGCTCACTCATCTGGCTGATCGCGCTTGTCGTTGAGCACTGCACCGATCACCTCAGCAATGATTCCGTCTCGGATCTCCTCTACCTTTCTTCTGACGCCTGTCGGATCAACTCCTGGCGCAATAAGTTCGATTCCTTCAGTCACCGCTCGTTGCGCATTCTCTCCCAACTCGAAACCGAATTTGATCAGGTCGACCGCCAGTTCGGCGTCAGAACCTCCCCCGGTCACAGTTCCCGCTGTACTCTGGATCACCTTGGTGAAGGTGGTCGCCAGTCTCCCAATCTGTTCGAGAAACGGTTGAGGATCAAGACCAGTCCGACCATCGTCAATAGATTTAATCCAAGCCCGCACCTTCTCTTCGATCTCTTTCTCAGAATCGCCATCAAAGCTGAGTGTCGCCATCAGGTCACCTCCACACACAAATCGAATTCGTAGTTGACAGCTGACATCTATAAAGTCTCCGCCATCAGATTGAGAAGATCAGTAACTAGTTTCGCTGTGGCACCCCAAAGCAGATTCCCGCCCAACTCATAGAAGTACATGACACGTTTAGGGAACCCAATTCCAGACCACGACTCGCGATGGTAGATTTCGGGATCGCAAAGTCGTGCCAGATCAACCGGGAGCAGTTCATCTACTTCATCGGAGGTCTTGAGCAGTCCAATTTGATCTACCATGGCCACGAACGTGTAAAAGCTGGATTCTCCTCTAACAGTGTTCATCTCGCCGAGCGAGCCTATGACCGACAGCCTGGACCGATCCAGACCGATCTCCTCTTCAGTCTCACGAAGTGCAGCATCCACATAACTCTCACCGGCCTCAACTCCACCTCCGGGAAACGAGATCTCCCCCGCATGTCTGCTAAGTGCACTCGAGCGCTTGGTGAAAAGGAGGCCGACGCCGGAATGGGCCCTGAAAATCGGGATAAGCACCGCTGCCTGCCTTGTGGAAGATGGAGTTGCAAGATCCGGGCTACCGATGTCCACCGGAGCCAACAGCGCGGGAAGCACGGTGGACAGCCGACCGAAGCCGATCGAGGCGACGAGGTCCCGCTTGGCCTCCCATGGTTCGGGACCGGCGGGCCCAATCTCGGTAGGCACAGGCAGTGTCTGTGGGAAACGCCCTCGATAGTGAAGAGAAGTCTTCTCCATTTCCACCCCTTTGAGGCAATGCTAGTTAGCGGAGGTGTCTAGGGAAGCAAAAAAAGGGGGGCCGGGATCTAACCCAGCCCCCCTCGGAATCCAGCTTCGTTATAAAGCCGAAACTACATCATTCCGCCCATACCGCCCATACCGCCCATACCTGCGGCTGCACCGGCTCCTCCGTCGCCCTTTTCGGGCTTGTCGGCAACCAATGCCTCCGTAGTGAGCAGGAGTGCAGATATCGATGCAGCGTTCTGGAGCGCTGACCGGGTGACCTTGGCGGGGTCGATGACTCCGGCCTTTACCAGATCCTCATACACTCCAGTTCGGGCATTGAGTCCAATCGATCCGGTCTCACGGCCAACCGCCTCCACCACCACGGGGCCTTCAAGCCCAGCGTTGTAAGCGATCCACTTGACCGGCTCCTCCAGAGCCTTCGCAACTAGGCGCGCTCCAGTGGCCTCATCTCCTTCGAGGCTGTCGGCGAGTTCGAGCACCTTAGGCCTTATGCGCAGCAGCGCAGTTCCGCCTCCGGCAACGATTCCCTCTTCGATAGCTGCCCGAGTTGCAGAAAGCGCATCTTCGATGCGGTGCTTCTTCTCCTTGAGCTCAACCTCGGTGGCGGCACCGACCTTCACAACTGCAACTCCACCGGCTAGCTTGGCCAACCTTTCCTGGAGCTTCTCGCGATCCCAATCGGAATCCGTGTCATCTATCTCGCGTCGAATCTGTGCAACCCGACCAAGAACTTCATCTCTCGTGCCAGCGCCGTCGATCAGCTTGGTGTCGTCCTTGGTTACCTCAACACGTCGAGCTTGACCGAGCAGGTCGAGCGAAACGTTGTCGAGTTTGAGACCGACCTCTTCAGCGATGACCTGGCCACCGGTAAGGATCGCCATGTCCTGCAACATTGCCTTACGCCTCTCGCCAAAACCAGGTGCCTTGACAGCGACAGAATTGAAAGTGCCGCGGATCTTGTTGACGACCAGGGTGGCCAGAGCCTCTCCATCGACATCCTCAGCGACGATCAGAAGCGGCTTGCCGGTCTGCATGACCTTCTCGAGGACCGGCAACATCTCGTGAACCGAGGAGATCTTCGAGGAGACGAAGAGAATGTAGGGGTGATCGAGGATCGCCTCCTGCCTCTCCGGATTGGTCACGAAGTACGGCGACAGATAGCCCTTGTCGAACTGCATACCCTCTGTGAACTCTAGTTCTAGGCCAAAGGTGTTGGACTCCTCGACCGTTACAGTACCGTCCTTGCCCACCTTGTCGATGGCTTCGGCGAGCACTTCACCAATTGCGGTGTCGGCGGCTGAGATGGCCGCTACCTGAGCGAAGTCATTGCGACCTTCGACCGGCTTCGCCAATTCTGCAATTGCCTCAACGGCAACCTTGACGGCCTTCTCAATGCCCCTCTTGAGGCTCATGGGGTTGGCGCCAGCTGCGACGTTTCTTAGGCCCTCACGAATCATGGCCTGAGCCAGGACCGTGGCGGTGGTGGTCCCGTCTCCCGCTACATCGTTGGTCTTGGTGGCAACCTCTTTTACAAGCTGTGCACCCATATTCTCATACGGGTCCTCCAGCTCGATCTCACGTGCGATCGAGACACCATCATTGGTAATGGTAGGTGCCCCAAACTTCTTGTCGAGAACAACGTTCCTACCCTTTGGGCCAAGCGTTACCTTGACCGTATCGGCGAGCTTATTTACACCCGCCTCGAGGCTCCTGCGAGCAGCCTCGTCAAACTTGAGCTGCTTTGACATCTACTTGTTCACCTTCGCCAAAATGTCCCTGGAGGACAGGACGAGATAGTCCTCACCTTCGACGGTGATCTCCGTTCCTCCATATTTCGAATAGACGACCTTGTCGCCGACCGCGATATCGAGGGGGATAATCTGTCCAGTCGACTCAGCCCTGCGACCTGGACCAACTGCGAGCACCTCTCCCTGCTGTGGCTTCTCCTTTGCGGTGTCTGGTATTACCAGCCCAGAAGCAGTCCTCTCTTCGGACTCTGCCGGACGCACTACTATGCGATCCTCCAGCGGTTGGAGCTTCATCTAACAAGCCTCCTTGTAAGGTTTTGACCCGAATATGGCCAATTAGCACTCTAGCAGTCTGAGTGCTAATTGCTGTACCTACTCCAGGCAATGGTACGAAAAATACTGATCCTGCCACAGTGTCTTAGACGCCGGTCTTCATCTTTAGCTACACATCCAGATCACGTCAGGTAGGGAAGTAGTAGCGACGGGTCGACTGAAAATCCGGGGTCCGAAGGTCCGTCGGTCTCTAGGCGGAATACCGCCGCGGCAGCAATCATCGCGCCATTGTCTGTGCAAGACGCAGGTGCCGGGATGTTGATGGAAAGGCCTAGCCGACCACAGGCGACCTCCATCTCCTTTCTGAGCAGGGAGTTCGCCGCCACACCCCCGCCCAGGACGACCGACCTCGAGTCGAATCTCTGAGCTGCCACCGTTGTCTTACGGACCAGCACATCTACTACGGCGGCTTGAAATCCAGCGGCCACGTCTTCGACCACCGCGTCCACATTGGACTCCAGATACCGAAGCACGGCTGTCTTTACCCCGGAGAAGGAGAAGTCGAACTCGCCTTTGGTAGAGGCTCTGGGGAAACGGATCTTGTCTGGATCCCCCAGTGCAGCGACCCGATCGATCGCAGGTCCACCCGGGAAGCCGAGTCCCAAAAGTCTGGCAACCTTGTCGAAAGCCTCTCCCGCAGCATCGTCAACGCTCTGACCAACTAGGCGATATCTCCCGGGTCCTTGCACATCGATCAGTTGAGTGTGTCCGCCCGATACCAAAAGAACCATCGCCGGCAACTCTGGCGGTTCCATTTCGAGCGCCGACGCGAAGATGTGGCCCTCCATATGATCAACGCCAATCACCGGAATCCTGTAGGCCATCGACAGCGCCTTTGCCGCCGCCACACCCACCATCAAAGCGCCGGAAAGGCCCGGGCCCCTGGTAACTGCTACCGCGTCGAGCTGATGGGTAGGATCTGAGATCCCTGCCCGATCCAACGCAGCTCTGATCGTTGGAATGATGACCCTTTCGTGCTCGCGGGAAGCAAGCTCTGGCACCACTCCGCCGAACGCACGGTGTATATCCAGCTGTGAAGCGATCACTGAAGATCTGATCCGACCACCACCAATCACCGAGGCGGCGGTCTCGTCACAGGAACTCTCGATCCCCAACACCACCAGTTTCCCCACCGTCAGGTGACTAGCTGGCACCTGTGTCTCCTGATTGTCCGTCGCGGAGTTCAAGACTCGCCCTAATTGCGGCGATGCGTTCCTGGTGGTCGTCGCTATCTATGCCGTAACTCCACATTATTATCGCATCCTCGCCGTTGTCGACGTAATAACCGCGCCTGACTCCCACTGGCTCGAAGCCGAACCTGTAGTAGAGCTGCTGAGCTCTCTTGTTCGACGCTCTCACCTCTAGTGTCATATCCTTGACTCCGTGGCTCCGTGCCAGCTGGAAAGCATTCAGAAGGAGTCTGGTTGCAATTCCAGAGCCCTGGAGCGAAGGCTCGACGGCGATATTTGTGATGTGGCCTTCGTCCAAGACGACCATCAGGCCACAGTAACCCGTGACCTTGCGATCCTCGACTGAGACGTAGTAGAACCTCGAGTCCTGAAGGCTCAACTCCGAAAGGAAGATCCCAACAGACCACGCCTTCGGGTAGACCTTGGATTCGATTCGCAACACCGAAGGCAGATGCTTTCTTCGCATGGGTAATAGCTCAATATGCGATCCGGAACGGTGATGCGCGATCCTCACGACTTCACCCATTTGATCTCCCCAGATTCCGACCTTGTTTGGAAACTTATCCTCACGTCAGCTCCCCTGACATAGTCAATTGCAACGGACGAGGGCGGAACCACGTCTCCCACCAAGATTTTCACCTCGACGAGCCGCGCCAGTTGCACCATTAAGTCCTTTGAGACTTCTAGCCAATCAGCTACCCGGTCTAAAGCAACATGTCGGCGAAGTTCAAAAACCTCGGGCAAACGATCAGACAGAACGTTGAAGTCCTGACCTAACTGTTCCGAACATCTGTCCAACCAGATCGCCAGGTTGCTCGGATCAACGACCGAGGTGGGGCCATCGGCCCGCACTATCGCCTCTGGAACAGCCGCAACAGCGGTGGCGAACGCTTCCGCTTTCCTGACTCTCCTGAGTACGGCGACCGGTCCACTCGACCGACTCTGCAGCGCAGCTGCCATCGCCTCGGCACTACCCACCGGCACCACTGTCGCACCTACGAACTCGGCCAACACCTTCGCGAAGGTCACTCCCGCTCGCAGGCCCGCCATAGAGCCAGGTCCGACTACTACTCCTACTGCGACTATCGAATCAACCTCTGCCGATACCCTCTTGAGGAGATTGGAAGTCGCAACCGAAACCTCTTCAACCTGATGCGACCTAGGGCCCGAGGCGTACTCTGCGAGTACCGTGCCACCTTCTGCCAATGCCAGCCTGAGGTCACCCCCCGAGCTGTCAACAAGGAGATTCACTACGACCGCCGATCCGCGACGGAAGCTAGCTCAGATCTCCTTGGCGCCCAGTCTTGGCCGAGTTCGAATGAGATCTCCCGCTCATCCTCCGACGTCCCTGAACGGTGGAGTCGGACTACCAGACCGTCACTACCTAGACTGCCCTCGGCTATCTCGCCCCATTCGAGAAGGGCCACGGCTCCGTCTTCTATCTCTTCATCGATGCCCAGCATCTCGACTTCGAACCTACCGGAAAGTCGGTAGAGATCGCAGTGCAGCAGCGTGAGCCTACCAAGGTACCTTCTCGATATCAGGAAGGTCGGGCTCGCAACGTTAACATCAATGCCGAGTCCTCGTGCGAGTCCTCGTGCAAATGCCGTCTTGCCCACTCCGAGTTCACCCCTAAGTTCAATGACATCACCCGCAACCACCAGGTCCGAGATCAAACTTCCTATCTCTTCTGTATCAGCTAAGCAGTGTGAAGTGACTGAGATCAAATCTCCGGATTGAACCATTCAGACAGCACCTGCAACAGTAAGTTTCGCCAAAGCCAGATCCGCTCTCATTGCAGCAAGGATCTTTCCTCCACCTCTTAGTGCGGCGGCTGGGTGGTAGGTGGGGACGAGCGGACGACCTCCATAGCGATAGACCGAGCCGCGCAGCTTGCTGATAGGATCACTCCGTCTCAAAAGTGCTCTTGTCGAGATCGCTCCCACAGTGATTATCACATCGGGATCGATCAGTTCGATCTGGCTGTTCAGGTAGGTTGAGCACGCCTCCACTTCACCCTCGGTCGGGTTCCGGTTAGCGGGGGGTCGACACTTCACGGTATTCGCAATGTAGATCTGTTCCCTCGCCAATCCCATCTCCTGCTGGATGATCGCTACGAGCAACTTCCCACTACGTCCAACAAAGGGGTGGCCCGAGAGATCCTCTGCTTCGCCGGGCCCCTCGCCAATTACCATTACACCCGCGTCAGAAGAACCCTCCCCAAAGACCACGTGTGTTCGGTTTTCTGCAAGCGCACACCTCGTGCACTCCAACGCCTGGAGCTTCAGTTCCTCAAGTGACCCGGTCAACTCCCAGCGCTACCTCTGATGAAGATCCGCGGTATGCGCGGACCTATCCGAGCAAGAATCTCATAAGCGATAGTGCCCGTCTTTTCTGCCCACTCATCGGCGCCCACAAATTCTCCATCCTGTCTGCCAATGAGGGTTACCTCCTCGCCGACTGGTATTTGTGAATCTGAACCGAGATCCACCATCATCTGGTCCATGGTGATCACTCCAGCGACCGGGCGTCGCTCGCCTCGGACCAGGACTTCCCCGCCACCATCGAACAGACTCCTCGGAACTCCATCTGCGTATCCGATCGGTATGGTGGCAATCACCGAATCAGAGGCCAATGTTCTCTTTCGTCCATATGACACAGCCTCGCCGGCCTTGACATTCCGAAGGTGTGTGATTCGCGCCTTGAGCGAAAAGGCGGGACGTAGACCGGGAAAAGGCACCTGGAGCGAGGGTTGATATCCGTAAATTTCTATGCCCACCCGCACCATATCGTATCTAGATGCCGGATAGGCGGTGGCACCAGCTGAGTTCGCTATATGGCAGATCTCCGGGTAGCACCCAACTGCGGCAAGTGCCAACCGAGTCGCTTCGAACCTTCTGAGTTGCTCGAAGGTGAAGCTACGTCCGTCCCTTAGGTTGTCAGCTACGGCCAAGTGGCTCCATAGGCCCTGAATCGAGCATCCGGCCGAACGCGCCAACTTGGCGATTTCGATAGCCTCCTCCAGGTTGCACCCAGCCCTATACATTCCGGTGTCGACGTGGATCTGGATTTTGACTTCCCTCTGGTCTCCCCAGATTCTCTCTCTCGCAGCGGCGACTTCCCAGACCAGTTCTGGACGGTCCACCGAGATGGTCAGATCAGATTTGAGGGCGGCCTCGACATTCTGTCTTTCTGGCTCGATGAGTAGGAGGATCGGTGTCGAAATACGAGCATCTCTGAGTTCGACTCCCTCTTCAACAGTTGCCACAGCTAGCCAGCTTGCTCCGTTGTCGAGGGCGGTCTTTGCCACGAGCTCGGCCTCATGCCCATAGGAGTTGGCCTTCACAACGGCACATAGCTCAGACGGCCCAACCAAACGGGAAACGGCTCTGGCATTATGTGCGATTGAATCAAGATCTATCTCGGCCCAAGCCGACCGGCTCAGCGCCTCCACGGATACCCTCCGTCTGTCAGCAAAATAGTGATGAAGACAGGTTAGTCACCGACCCATCAACCCATTCGGACTATCCGAGATGCCACAGACTGCGAGTTGAATTGGGGCACGAAGGCACCCATCAGCTGCGATATTGATGTGACTAAACTTGGCGGGTCAATGGAGAATCCTCCTAGCCCTGCTGAGGCCGCGCCGTGAACAGCAGCAGCCGCACTTGCCGCCTGAAAAGGGGCGATTCCGATCGCAAGGAATGCGCCGATGATGCCGGAGAGCACATCACCTGAGCCGGCGAAGGCGAGAATCGACCCCCCTTCGACGACTGCATTAACTCGCCCGTCCGGCGAAGCAATCAACGTCGGCGTTCCCTTCAGAAGCACCGTGCAGTTAGTTGCCTTTGCCATCTCGACTACGGCGGCGAAACGATCAGTGCCATCCTGTATCGATATTCCATCATTTCGCCCGAGTCTGTTGAACTCCCCTATATGTGGGGTTATCACAGTGGGGGTCTCTTTGTCCGCTGCTACACGCAACTGATTGAGGTTTGAAAAGGCTGTAATGCCGTCGGCGTCTACGACCGTGGGACGGTTGGAGGAAGCCACGAACCTTTTGACCATATTGCTGGTCTGCAGAGATCTGCCGAGGCCCGGTCCAATCACGCAGGACTGGAAGCGATTCAGATCGTCAAGCAGTGGTGGTGCCCAAACCCTGTCGATCGGACTCGTAACAAACTGCGACGCGCTCGAGAGCAAGCCTTTCGCCTCGGTGTGAAGCACAACCATCCCGGCCCCGGCAGCAAATGCCGACTCGCAGACCAGCCGAGCTGCGCCCTCCATGCGCTCGGATCCGGCGATCACCATCACCGACCTACGCCATTTATGGTCATCACTTGAGCGCTCTGAGAATAGAGGCGTAACGTCTGAAGCCGAGAACAGATTGGTACCCACCTCCAATCCGTCGTACAGATCTGGCAGGCATATGGACAGCCGTCCACACATCCTAATCCCATCGTTTTGTACATGTCCAGGCTTGAGAGCTCCCACAACGACCGTTTCGTCAGCCCGCACCGCTGCTCCAAGTGCATTTCCAGAGTCACCTTGGATCCCTGAGGGTATATCAATAGATAGGACTGGGATCGAGCCGTCAATTACTGGGGGCACGAACGGCCTGGAAATTCCCGTGCCAAGTATTGCGTCGATCACCAGATCCACGCCAGTAGAGGTGTCGATGACGATCCCGTTGGCTCCACCGTACTCGACACATTGAACGCGAGCTCCGCCCCTTCGAAGGTACCTGGCTGCACTGCGTCCATCGTTTCCATTGTTGCCGGGTCCGACTATTACCGATATCCGGCGACCGTATAGTGAGCCACCGAGAGCCTTCTCAGCCCGGCTAGCAACGGCAAAGCCGACAGAGTCGATGATCCTATCGATTGAACCAGACTCTGCGAGGCGAGCATCCAGTTTTCCCGCGTCAGAGGTAGTAACTAGCCTCTCCATCTTGACCCACTATCTGGCTCTTGATCGTCTGAGAAATCCAACGTCGCCACGGCGATAGCGTGTGAATGGCTATGAGATAGCGAAACGCTCATATTTCGAACACCAAGTGTCTTAGCAAGAGCAGACGCAGACCCCGACAGCCACAGCACCGGTTGGCCTGATTCGAGTCGTCCAACCTCAATCTCTTTGAACCTACTTCCCGCCATTCCCTTGCCCAACGCCTTCATAGTTGCCTCTTTCGCACAGAATCGGGCGGCGAGTGGTCCGTAGGGGTTTCGCCGAAGATAGCAGTAGTCCAACTCGGCACGTGTAAAAAGTCTCAGTTCGAGCGAAGGCGTACGTAGCAATGCCACCCTCATTCTGTCGATCTCGATGATGTCCACGCCCGTTTTGACCAACTCTGCTCCCGATAGGTGCGAACACCCCGCCTTTTACGTCGATCCCACCCTATGCGACAGGGGGTACCTCGATCACTTCGGCAGCTTTCAACCTGGTCGGATTTAGATAGTCTAAGAATCGGCGAGCCGGCACAGACAGCGTTCCGTCATGGAACAGTACCCTGTAGTTCCGCCTAATTGGATTCAGGCCCACAACCTCGATCCGGCCAAGGCGACCCTCGCCAAGATCTCTGACTACGGCCCTCGAGGAGATGAATCCAGCACCAAGGGACCTCATGATCGCCTCTTTGACGCCTTCCCCACCTGCAATTTCGAAGTCAATCCGATAATCAACACCACCTTTGTGGAGTGCCTCCTCGGCTACATTCCTGACTCCAGATCCCTTCTCTCTCCAGACAAGATGGACCTCGTTCAACCTCGATGCCTGTATGGACGAACCGATCTGATCGATCAGATGCGGAGAACCTACAAGGATTAATTCATCCCCTTCGATCTCGAATTCGCGAAGCTCCTGAGTTACCACGAGACCCGGTGACTCCATGATCCCGAGTTCCACGTGCCAACCCATTACCTCTTCGACCACCTGCTCGGAGTTGCCTGACCGAAGTTCGAGTCGAACACCAGGATTATCGTTTCTATACCTCACGATCAGGTCGGGCATCAGGAATCCGGCGACGGTATTCGACGCGGCAAGTGAAAGCGTTCCACCCTCTCCCTGGCTCAGTCCACCGACATAGTCGAGCACCGATCGATATCCCCGAAGCACGGCCTGCGACCGATCCGCCAGCGACTTGCCCGCCGCCGTTAGCTGGATCCCGTGACCGTGCCGGACATGTAGGCGCTCGCCCATCGCCTCGGAGAGCTGCTTCAGTTGTTGGGATACCGCTGGTTGGGAAAGCCCCAGTTGGGTCGCCGCCTCGGAGATGCTCCGTGTCTCTGCTACCACAGCGAGAGTCACCAGATAGTTTGCATCGATTCTTCGAGCGGTCTCCGTCGTATATATCACAACAATTACTTTACAACCACAAATTCAGAACTTCCCTGATAAGTGTCGGTCGTCCTCTGGCTATTCGACCGTCACTGTCTTAGCGAGGTTACGAGGCCTATCTACGTTGTTGCCCCTATACCTGGCGAGGTGATAGGCGAGTACTTGAAGTGGGACCGCTGCCAGCAGTGGAGTCAGAAGTGGATGAGTTCGAGGAACCTCGAACGCGACGTCAGCGTTGCGAATTGTTTCCAAGTCACCCTCGTCGGCAATGACTAGAACTCTGGCTCCCCTAGCTCGAACCTCAGCAATATTCGACATCACCTTCTCCCAGAGTGGGGTTCTGTTCGCCACTGCGACCACTACCGATCCCTCGTCTATCATGGCAATCGGTCCATGCTTGAGCTCGCCAGCCGGAAAAGCCTCGGCGGGAAGGTAGCTGATCTCCTTCAGTTTCAAGGCGCCTTCAAGAGCCACCGGATACCCCATGTTCCTAGCGATGAAGTAAAACCTCTCGAAAGTCTCAAACCCAGATGCAGTCGCGACCATTTCGTTGAAGCCAGCGACAAGCCGCTCCAGTTTCATGGGAACCAGTGCCAGTTCGGCAACGAATTCATCAAGCTCAGGTGTTCTGGAGCCGCGCAAAACGGCGAGATGTGCAGCAAGAAGCTCCAACGCGGCGATCTGGGCGAGGTGCGTCTTAGTTGCAGCCACACAGATCTCCGGACCAGCGTGGGTATATAGCACGGCGTCCGAAAGTCGCGCCATAGAGGAGCCAACTATGTTAGTCACCGAAAGGGTCTTGGCTCCCGAATGCGCAGCCTCGGTCAGGGCGACGATCGAATCGAGGGTCTCGCCACTCTGGCTAACCGCTACTACCAGCGTCTTCTCGTTGAGAACCAGATCACGATATCGAAACTCGCTTGAGAAGTCAAGTTCCACTGGAATCTTGCAGAACCTCTCAATTGCATAGCGCGCCACCATGCCAGCGTGATAGCTGGACCCGCACCCGATTATGACGACCTTATCAATGGAGGCAAGTTCGGCCGCTGAAATTCTCGACTCATCAAAAAGTTGGTCGACCACAGCTGACCCGTCTATCCGACCCGCCAACGTATCCCTGACTGCGGCGGGCTGCTCGAGTATCTCTTTGGACATGAAGTCCTCAAAGCCTCCACGTTCGGCTCTCTCCATCGACCAGTTGACCGTGAACTCTTCAAGTTGGACCGGGCGACCGCTCAAATCCCTTGCCAATATTTCGCTTCCGTTCAGACGAACCACTATGTCGTCCTCAAGTTTGAAGTATCTCTCCGCCTCACCAAGGATGGCAGGTATGTCGGACGCTACGAAGCCCTCTTCCCCTTTGGTCCCGATGATCAGCGGATTACTCCTGCGCACACAGGCCAAGGTGCTCGGGTCATCTGCCGACATGACCAGCAGAGCCATCGATCCTCTCAATCGCGGAAATACAGACCGGAGAGCTTCTGAGATATCGCCCGAATGCTCCATCTCCTCCTCAAGGAGGTGAGCGACAACCTCTGTGTCTGTCTCGGACTCGAAGGTGTGGGAGCGCTCGATCAGGCCACTCTTCAGCTCTGCAAAATTCTCGACTATCCCATTATGAACTATGGCAATGCGGTCGGTGCAATCCAAATGGGGATGGGCGTTCTCCTGTGTCGGTTTGCCATGCGTCGCCCATCGATTGTGGCCAATGCCCGAGATGGACAAGGATTTCCTCAGTTCGCCAATCTGCTTCCTTAGCAGGTCGACGGAGTGTGTACCGGTTGCTTCCCTGACACGCTTGAAACCGCCGTCCTGGAAGACAACTATCCCGGCCGAGTCGTAGCCCCGATACTCAAGTCTGCTAAGAGCTTCGATCATGACCTCTGGAGCGTTTTCCGCCCCTGTGACCCCGATAATTCCACACATAGTTACAGCCTAGGCGACACCGAAGGTGTCGAAACAGTGACCCCAGCTGATCCGCTCAGCTGTGTCGGCCTAAAACCAACATCAGTTTCGAAACGGCGCTCTCAGCATCTGCCAAAGTCACCGCTTCGACCATCACCCGGACCACTGGCTCCGTACCAGAGGCTCGAAGTACCACCCTGCCCGAATCCCCTAGTTCTGACTCAACCTGAGCCAACACATCTAATACCCGCGATGAATTGACTGCGCCAGCCGGATCGTCAACCCGAATCGACTCGAGAATCTGCGGGAACTTGACCATGGAACCGGCCACCAATTCAGAGAAGCTCGTAGGACACTCGGCTAAGTGTGCAAGTAGTAGCGCACCTGTCAAAAGACCATCACCCGTGGTTGCATAGTCGGCAAAGATTATGTGGCCCGACTGCTCACCGCCGAGTGCATAACCCTCCCGCTCTAGAGCATCAAGAACAAAACGGTCGCCCACGGGAGTAAGTACGAGCCGAATGCCGGCCTCGGCCATCGCTTTATGGAGGCCAAGGTTGCTCATCACCGTTGCAACTATGCCTGAACCGGTGAGTCGCTCCTGTCTTGCCAGCGTCTTAGCGAAGATCACCATCAGCTGATCCCCATCGACAAGTTCTCCGGTCTCGTCTACCGCAATGACTCGATCCGCGTCTCCATCAAACGCCAGACCCAGATCCGCCCCGGACTCGATCACTGCTTCACTCAGCCGTTTGGGGTGGGTCGACCCACATTGAAAGTTGATGTTCCGTCCATCTGGCGAGTCACCGATAGCTCCGACTACCTCGACACCCAATCTGTTGAACAGTTTCGGGCCGATCAAAGAGGCCGCTCCATTGGCGAAGTCGAGAACGACCCTTGGCGGTTTGGAGATCACCCCACCTACAGAAGCCATTATGTGATCGATATAGTTGGGTGACATATCGATCTGACGGGTTCCCCCGATCAGTTCGACGGGGCTTAGCGAGGAGTCTGAATCGCCTAAGTAGGAGGCAATCCGCAGTTCCATATCGTGTTGTTGGCGGTCGGAAAGCTTACGACCGCCTGGGGCAAACACCTTGAGGCCGTTGTCGAAGTAGGGATTGTGCGAAGCAGAGACCACGACGGCTGGAAGCGATAGCGAAGACGATGCGAACGCAATTTCACCAGTCGGAGCCACGCCCATATCCAGCGCGTCAGTACCCCGACTCATCAGACCAGCAGAGACAGCAGCCTGAAGCATCGGGCCTGATTCCCTTGTATCTCGGCCAACAAGGACTTGGCTCTCCCCGAACACGTCAGCCACAGCGACGCCGACGGCAAGGGCCAACGAGACACTCAAAGCCTCGTTGGCCCTTCCCCTTATTCCATCTGTACCAAAACTTAGCAAGAAACTACCGCTTGGAGAACTGTGGAGCCTTCCTAGCTTTCTTCAAACCGTACTTCTTGGACTCCTTCTCACGAGCATCCCTGGTTAGGAATCCCGCCTTCTTCAGCGCTGGACGCAGATCAGCATCCACCTCACAAAGCGCCCTAGAAATACCCAATCGGATCGCACCGGCCTGGCCAGCAATTCCCCCTCCGAGCACGGATATGAACAGGTCGTAATCCCCTGCGACACCGACAACCCTTAGCGGCTCCGTAGCCATCTGCTGTTGCGCTAGCGAGGTGAGATACTCTTCCATAGGCTTGCCATTAATGATGATCTTGCCTTCACCACGGTCGATACGAACTCGCGCAATGGCGGCCTTACGTCTACCGGTTGACTGAATCAGTGTCTTTGCCATTGTCTTCCCTTGAACTTTCGAGCTAGCTATCAGGCGCTTTTACGGGACGATGTAATCGTGCGTACTTCAGGATTCTGGGCCGCATGTGGATGCTGTCCGCCCGCATAAACCTTGAGTTTCGTCCCCATCTGCCTTCCGAGGGGCCCCTTGGGGAGCATCCCCTTCACTGCCTTCTCGACTACGAATTCAGGCTTATCAACCATGAGTTCACGATACAGCTTTGCACGGAGATGGCCTGTGTAGCCCGTGTGATGGTAAGCGTATTTGCGATCCGCCTTGTCGGAGGTGAGAATCACCTTGTCGGCATTGATAACGATCACATGATCGCCACAGTCGAGATACGGAGCATAGATCGTCTTGTGCTTACCACGAAGAATGTAGGCAACCTCCGTCGCCAATCGACCAAGCACCATCCCCTCGGCATCGACGACAAACCACTTACGATTCTCAACAGCATCTGACTGCTTGGTTACGAAGGTCTTCATTTTCCTCACCGGTTCGATTTCTGTCCGACGCGGCCAGCGCGCTCAAGACACGAGGAAATAGCATAGACGGCTACGGGTACCTCGCCGACCAATACTTCGAACGGATCGGCATATGGCCGCAACTTGAACGGCTCATAGCCCACATTAACCAAATAGAGGCCATCGGCGGGCGCCGGGCTGCGCCTCTTCGTGCCTTCACCCAATACCATCTGCGCGAAGTCTGCCACCGAAAGCCGACCAGTAGAGACCTCGACGAGTCCGCCAACGATACCCCGAACCATCTGGTGGCAGAAGGCATTAGCCCAGATCTCAAAGTCGACAAACCTGCCTCGTTCGGTCACCCGCACATCCAGCACCCGCCTCACCGAGTGCGATCCCACCTCAGGCTTCTTACAGAAGCCCGAGAAGTCGTGCTCGCCAATCAGGACGTAGCTGGCGGACCTCATTGATGCCATATCTATCGAATTGGGGATCTGCCAAGCGCGTCTAGCCCAGACCGCATCGCTATCTACTCCTGGCTCGAGCCTGTACAGATAGTGACGATATTTGGCGGAGAAACGGGCCGAGAACTCAAAATCAGTCAGACCTATCCAGTTCAATGAGACATCGTCGGGCAACTGTCTCGAGATCGATTGATAGAGGCCATCCAGGCCAGCTTTGTGAGTGGGGCCGCTAAAACTCACAATCTGGCCGAAAGCGTGCACCCCCGCATCGGTTCTGCCAGCAACGACCATTTCGATCGTGGAACGAAGAGACCTCTCCAGAGCCAGTTGGAGAACGCCAACCACAGTTCGCTGTGAGCTCTGATACGCGACTCCGTGGAATTCGGTACCAATATATGAGATCGACGCAACGTAATAAGAGACGGCCCCCGAAGGGACCGCCTCTTCAAACTCGACCTCAGTTAGAGCCTCACCAAGCACCTCGGGACCGGCATTAGCCTCCGGCTCGAAGTCATCAAAGAGGCTCACACCAACTCGATAACGACCATTGGAGCATTGTCTCCATGACGAGGACCGCGCTTGAGGATCCTTGTGTATCCCCCTTGGCGTCCCTCATACCTCGGCCCTATCTCAGCAAATAGCTTGTGCGCCATATCCTTATCACGCAGGAAGGCAACAACTTGACGTTGGTTGTGAACGTCACCCTTTTTAGCCTTGGTAATCAGTTTCTCGACCACCGGCCTAAGTAGCTTCGCCTTCGCCTCAGTCGTAAGGATGGATTCAGCAGCAAATAGCGATGCCGAAAGATTTGCCAACAGATTCCTCTGGTGGGCAGCACTATGCCCGAGCCTCGGGCCCTTCTTCGGACGTCCCGGTGTCATCAGTCCCTACTCCTCAATGCAAGTCCACGACCCTCGAGCCTCGACACCACTTCGTCGAGCGACTTCTGGCCGAAATTAGTGATCGCCAACAGATCCTCAGGAGTCTTCATAAGAAGCTCTCCAATAGAGTTGATCTGAGCCCGCTTCAGGCAGTTGCGCGGCCGCTCAGTGAGCCCGAGCTCCTCGATTGCGAGATCAAGATCGTAAGAGCGGACCTCGTCTACCTCAGCTTCTGTCAACTCGAGACCTTGTGCATTTTCGGAGATCTCCGCGACAAGGGCCATGAGTGTCTGAAGCGTCTCGCCGGCTGACCCTAGAGCATCTGCCGGAGTCAATGAACCGTCGGTCTCGATGTCCAAGGTGAGCAGATCGTAATCCGTCGCCTGCTCGACACGGGTCGGGGTGACGTTGAAGGCAACCCTCCTCACTGGCGAGAAGATCGAGTCGACTGGGACTATGCCGATCGTCGAGGAGCGCTTATTCTTGTCGGCCGAACGATAGCCGCGACCCCTCTCCACCACTGCGTCGAAGGCCAGCCGGCCCTTCCCGCTAAGTGTCGCAATATGCAGATCCGGGTTAACCAGCTCCACATCTGCCGAGAGGGCAAAGTCTTCCGCCCTAACAACCTTGGGGCCCTTAGCGTCGATCCTGATCGTCACGGGTTCATCGGAGAAAGACCTGATAACAACGTCCTTCAGGTTCAAGATGATGTCGGTAACATCCTCCTTGACGCCTGCAAGAGTCGTAAACTCGTGCAGTGCATCATCGAAGCGCACCTGCGTGATCGCCGCACCAGGAATCGAGGAGAGGAGCACCCTGCGCAACGAATTGCCGATGGTGTGTCCAAAACCCGGCTCCAACGGCCCGATCGCGAAGCTCTGTCGATTACCAATAGCTTCGCCAACTGGCTCAACCTTGGGTCGCTGAATGAATAGCAATTGGTACTCCTTCGGATTCGCTACTTGGAGTAGAGCTCAACTATGAGCTGCTCACGTACTTGAGTGTCGATCTGATCCCTCAGCGGCGGATTGAGCACCTTGACCTCAAAGCCTGTTCCGTCCGCCTCAAGCCAGGCCGGAAGCCTTCTGGCCAGCGTGTCTCTGTTCGTGCGGACCTGGATGTTCTCCCGGGTCTTACCTACGAGGCTCACTACATCACCCTTCTTCAGGCGATAACTAGGGATGTCTACACGCTTGCCATTAACAAGGACATGACCATGGTTGACGAACTGACGTGCCTGAGATCTAGAAGATGCCCAACCAGCTCTAAAGGTCACGTTGTCGAGTCGCATCTCGAGCATCCTGAGTAGATTCTCGCCTGTGATTCCCGAACTACGGTTCGCCTCTGAATAAATATTCACGAACTGCTTCTCGAGGATTCCGTAGATACGTCTGGCCTTCTGCTTCTCTCGCAGCTGGCCCAGGTACTCAGACCCTTGACGCTGTCTATCCTTACCGTGCTCTCCTGGTGGATAAGGCTTCTTCCCGTCCATTGGACATGCCTTGTCACACTTCTCGCCCTTCAAGTAGAGCTTCACCTTTTCCCGACGGCAAAGCCGACAAACCGGTCCTGTATATCTAGCCAATTTCTCTACTCCTAGACCCTGCGGCGCTTCTTCGGCCTGCAACCATTATGCGGGATCGGGGTTACGTCTTTGATGGAGACGATCTCGATCCCCGTGTTGGCAATCGCCCTGTGGGCCGTATCCCTACCGGAACCGGGACCCTTCAACAGGACCTCAACCTGGCGGATTCCATGCTCTTGGGCGCGCTTGGCGCACGTCTCCGCTGCCACCTGAGCAGCGAACGGGGTGGACTTCCTAGAGCCCTTGAAGCCGACATTTCCAGCCGACGCCCACGCGATCACGTTTCCTGATGCATCTGTGATCGTAACGATCGTATTATTGAAAGATGAGTGAATATGCGCGACTCCGTAAGCGATGTTCTTCCGCTCACGACGCCGTGGACGCCGTCCACCCGGCTTTGGCTTGGCCATAAAACCTGAACCCCTGTATCTATATCGTCGACCGGTACTTGTGCCCGGCTACCTAACTACTTCCGAACCTTCTTCTTACCGGCAACGGTCTTCTTCGGGCCCTTACGGGTCCTCGCATTCGTATGCGTCCTCTGCCCACGCACTGGCAGGCCCCTGCGGTGCCTGATCCCTTGGTAGGAACCGATCTGCATCTTGCGCTTGATATCCTGATCGACCTCACGCCTGAGATCTCCCTCGACCTTGAAGCTCTGGTCGATGAAGTTACGTAACTTCGCTACTTCGTCGTCAGTGAGGTCCTTGACCCTAGTGTTTGGATTGACACCAGTCGCCTCACATATCTGCTTCGAGGTGGTCAACCCAATCCCGAAGATGTACGTGAGGGAGACTTCCAACCTCTTATCTCTGGGGATATCTACCCCTGCGATCCTCGCCATAATCCTTCTTCTTAACCTTGCCGCTGCTTGTGCCTAGGATTCTCGCAGATCACCAGAACCTGGCGTTCCCTGCGGATAACCTTGCACTTCTCACAGATCGTCTTGACACTTGGCCGTACTTTCATCGGCTTTCCTGACTCCAGGTTCCCTCTATCGGCATTGCCTGGCTCGCTCACTACTTATAGCGGTAAGTAATCCGCCCTCTTGTTAGGTCGTAGGGGGTCAGCTCTATCTGAACACGATCCCCAGGAAGGATTCTGATCCTGTGCATCCTCATCTTGCCCGAACTGTGAGCCAGCACTTTGTGACCATTCTCGAGTTCCACTCGGAACATCGCGTTCGGAAGGGGCTCAATTACAGTCCCTTCAAGAACGATCGCATCCTCCTTGGGTGTTGTCAGCGCATCCTCCTATTGATATTGAACTAACCTTTAACAGCGGTACCCGTCCCGTTCCGATGATTCGGGACCCCAAAACGTGACCAACTTTTCGAAGGCAGGCTCAGGGGAGGGGCGAGTGAGACCCAGACGAACAATATAGTCGGTCCAGCACCACCATTCTTCACTTTTTTAGGTGCACAACGTGCCCAGAACTGCTAGGCCACAGTCAGAATCTCCGGTCCGTCCTCAGTTATGGCTATAGTGTGCTCGAAGTGGGCAGAGAGTGAGCCATCCTTGGTCACAACCGACCAGCCATCTGCAAGGGTCTCGGTCTGCTCCGATCCTAGGTTGATCATCGGTTCGACAGCGAATACATTTCCGACTTTCATCTTCGGACCACCCTCGCCCGGCCAGTAGTTGGGAATCTGGGGAGCCTCGTGCATTGCGGTGCCAATGCCGTGGCCAACATACTCGCGGACGATTCCGTAACCGAACGGAGACACGTACTTTTCGACGGCACGGCCGATCTCGTTGAGCCGATTTCCCTCTTTGATCTGGTCGATCGCCTTGAACAGGGCTGCCTCGGTAACTTCCATAAGCTTCTGGGCCTCGGGTGAGGCCTCACCAACAGCGGCAGTGTAAGCAGCATCACCGTGGTAGCCCTCGATGATCGCACCGGCGTCTATCGAGATGATATCGCCCTCCTGGAGCACATAGGAACCTGGGATTCCGTGCACGATCATCTCGTTGGGAGATGTACATATAACCGCTGGGAAACCGTGATAGTTGAGGAAGTTTGACCGTGCACCGCGTACCTCGAGCACCTCACGAGCGATCGCATCGATCTGTAGAGTCGTAATCCCTGGCCGGATCGCAGCTCTGGTCTTCTCATGGATCTCAGCCACGACCCTTCCGGCCCTGCGCATCTTCGCAATCTCGTCCTTGCTACGCCTCAATCTCCCACCTCCTTAGCTCCACTGTGGAATACCCTTGGCACGATTCACGGCGGCGATAAGCCTATGCATTACCTCGTCTGCGGCTCCCTCACCTGACACAGTGACGAGCTTCTCCCTCTGGCTATACCAGTCGATCAAAGGTGCGGTCTGTGATTCATAGAGATCGAGGCGGCGCTTGACGGCTGCTTCGGTATCGTCCTCACGCAGTACTACTTCGCCTCCGCAATTGTCGCAAGTCCAGTCGACCTTTGGCGGAGACTGGACCGAGTAGTTAGCTCCACAGACTCTGCAGACACGTCTAGATGCAATTCTCTTCAGAACGAGTTCAGTCGGAACTGCTAGGTCTATGACTAAGTCAAGCTCCGATGGAAGGAGCATCTCCTCAAGTGCCTCAGCCTGAGCAGCGGTCCTAGGGAATCCGTCAAGGATGAACCCAAGCTGGGACGCGTCCTTTTCAGCTAACCGTTCAGAAACAACCCCGGAAATTACCTCATCGGTGACCAATTCACCGCGATCCATGAAGTCCTTGGCCATTCTCCCGAACTCAGTGCCCGCCCTTACCGCTGCTCTCAACATGTCGCCAGTAGAGATGTGTGGTACGGCATAGTGTTGCGACAGTCGAACACACTGGGTGCCCTTGCCGGCTCCCTGCTTTCCGAGGATGACAAGTCGTGTGGCTCGAACCATTCAGTGAGGCCCTTTCGATCCCTGTCGAACTATTTCAGGAAACCTTCGTAATTTCGCATGGTCAATTGAGAATCGATCTGCTTCAATGTCTCGAGCGCGACACCGGTCGCAATCAGGAGGGTAACACCGAGATACGGGTATCCGGTGACGTGCCAGATGGCCAAGGCGATCGAGGGAAGCAGTGCCACAGCCGCCAAGAAGAAGGAACCTGGGAAGGTGATCCGGTTGAGAATCCGACTCAGATAACGCTCAGTAGGGGGCCCAGGTCTGATGCCTTGGATGTATCCTCCCTGCTTGCGAAGCACCTCCGACTGCTGATGCGGATCGAATGCAACCGTCACGTAAAAGAAGGTGAAGACGATGATAAGAAAACCGTAGATTCCTATATAGGTGAAGCTCGTCGGAGAGACGAGATGGTTCGTAACGAAGGACCGAAAGGCCTTCCACGGAATCACATTGGACAGCAGCACCGGGAAGTAAAGGATCGAACTAGCGAAGATGATCGGAATGACGCCGGCCTGATTCACCTTCAATGGAATATAGGTCTGGTCGCCACCATACATCTGCCGACCGACTACCCGTCTTGCAAAGATCACCGGGATCCTACGCTGGCCGAGCTCCATGTAGATGATGGCCACGATGATTGCCAGCGCCAGAATAAATATGACCGTGAACTTGAAGGCGCCGGCCTCCTGATAAATAATTCGTCCGCCCGAGGGGAGGCCCGCTACGACGTTTCCGAATATAAGTAGCGACATACCTTGGCCGATTCCTCGTTGAGTGATCAACTCACCGAGCCACATTACGAACGCCGTACCAGCCGTAAAGGTCATGACAATAAAGAGCACCCTGGGAAGTGTGAAATCAGGGATCAGATTCAACGTCTGGTTGTTCGGTAACAGTCCAGCGCCGCCCTTATGGAAGACGAACACGAGTCCAGTGGATTGGAGCAAGGCGAGGCTGACTGTAAGGTACCGCGTCGTCTGCGTGAGCTTCCTCTGTCCAGCCGCCCCTTGATCACGCCACTCCTCGAGTTTTGGAATGATCGTCGTAAGGAGTTGGATAATGATCGACGAAGTGATGTAGGGCATGATACCGAGACCGAAGATCGCAGCACGAGACAGACCCTGACCGGAGAAGAGGTTCAAGAAGGTGAAGACTCCACCTTGTTGCGCGGCCGATTCCAGCTGCTGGATCGCCTTATACGACGTGCCAGGAACAGGTATGTTGGCTCCGAGCTGGTATACGGCGAGGATCATCAAGGTAAAAAGCACCTTGCCTCTCAGATCCCTCACCTTGAAGATGTTCTTCAGATTTCCAAGCACTCCAGATGCTCCCAACGCTCTTCTGTAAAAGGATTCCCCAGCTACGAAGAGGGGAATGCCTAATAATCAACGTGCAACAACACTCAAAATCCGGACCTAGCTGGAATGCTAGGTCCGGATTTACAGAATAACACCCAACTCTCAAGGGCGGATAATAGAAGCCACCTTACCGGTTGGTCAGTGCATTACCCTTTGCAGGGAGGCGACGACCACCATTTGGCATGTCGAGCTTCACGGCACTCCCACCGGCGGCCTTGATCGCCTCTGCGGCCGCAGCCGAGAAGCCGTGCGCCGACACGGTCGCTGCAACGGTCATCTCACCCTGGGCAAGCACCTTGAGCAGAGCATTCTTGCGAAGCTTTCCGTGTGCCCTGAGAACTTCCGGATCGATAACTACGACACCTTCAGCAGCAAGATCGTTCAAATCAGTCAGATTCACCACAGAGTAGCTGACCCTAAACGGATTGTTGAATCCCTTAAGTTTTGGCAACCTCTGGGTAAGCGGAAGTTGCCCACCCTCGAAGCCCGCTGGAATTGTATCGCGGGCACCTTGGCCTTTGGTTCCTCGACCCGCCGTCTTTCCACCTTTACCGCCGATTCCCCGTCCGACCCGTTTACGGTCGCGATTTGAACCCGGCGCTGGCTGGAGATCATGTACCTTAATCATCGATTTCCGTCCTTCTCAGCGACAATCTCGGTCACCTCTACAAGGTGAACTACCCGTGCCACCATCCCACGAATCTCTGGACGGTCCGGCAGATCGTTTGATTTCCCGATTCGTCCCAACCCGAGGGCCCTAAGCGTGCTGCGATGCTTCGGCTTGGTGCCGATCTGCGAGCGCACCTGAGTGACCCTAATCATCTCGGCCATCTATGACTCCCTCGCGACTTTGGACTCACGCTCGCGATAAGCCCTGAGCACACCAGCCGGGGTCACCTCTGAGGCATCCTTACCCCTCAGTCGAGCTATGTCATCGGGCCTCTTTAGACCCTTGAGGCCGGCGATTGTGGCATGAGCGACATTGATCCCATTGGATGACCCGAGAGACTTCGCCAGAATGTCCCTGACACCCGCCATCTCAAGGATGGCTCTAGCTGCACCGCCGGCAATTACTCCTGTACCAGGAGCCGCTGGCTTCAGCAGAACTCGCCCTGCCCCAGCCTCACCCAAGATCGGATGGGTGATCGTATTCCCGGCAAGGGGGACATCGAAGAGGTTCTTCTTTGCCTCTTCAATACCCTTCTGGACTGCCAGACCGGCCTCCTTGGCCTTGCCGTAGCCGAGTCCAACTCTGCCATTGCCATCTCCGATGACCATCAGAGCCGTGAAGGAGAACCTACGTCCACCCTTGACGACCTTTGCGACCCGGTTGACCTTGATCGTCCGCTCCTCGTACTGAGATTCGGCCATCAGAACTCCAATCCAGCTTCGCGAGCTGCGTCGGCTAGCGCTGCAACTCGACCGTGATACTTGAAACCTCCGCGGTCGAAGACGACTGCATCGACTCCCGCTGCTTTCGCCCGCTGTGCCACCAGTGCGCCGACCTTCTTCGCCGATACGACGTTTCCAGTTGACTCGCCCTTGAAGCCCGCCTCGAGACTCGAAGCAGCCGCCACGGTACGACCGGTCAGATCATCTATGACCTGTGCAACAATGTGCTTGTTAGACCTATATACGGCCAGTCTCGGCCTATCCGCCGTACCGGAAACCGCCTTGCGGATCCGGCTGTGACGCCGAATCCTAAGTGCGTGTGTCTTTGTCCTCGAAGACATATCCAAACTCTCCTCTGGTGCTACTTGCCGGACTTGCCGACTTTGCGCAGGACCTTCTCACCCTCGTAACGCACACCCTTGCCCTTATAAGGCTCGGGCTTACGAATCTTGCGGATGTTTGCGGCTACCTGGCCAACCAGCTCCTTGTCGATCCCCTTGACCTCAATCTTTGTAGGTGTCGGGGTAGCGAAACTTATACCTTCCGGTGCCTCTACGAGAACCGGATGAGAGAAGCCGAGCGCCAGCTCTAGTTCGGTAGTACTCTTAGCTGCCGCCCTATATCCGACGCCGATGATTGCCAACTCTTTGGTAAATCCGGCTGTAACTCCGGTCACCATGTTGTTGAGCAGCGTGCGCGACAGACCGTGCATCGCCCGGGCTCTCCGCTCGTCGGTCAATCTCTCGACGTACACAACTCCATCCTCCTGGCGGAAACTCACTTCCGCTGGGAAGACCCTATTGAGGGAGCCCTTAGGACCGGAGACCTTCAAGTATCCCTCAGCACCGATCTCGATCGACACGCCACCTGGTACCGGAACTGGAGCCTTACCTATTCTCGACATAGATTCCTCCGCCTACCACACAAAGCAGATGATCTCGCCACCGACGCTCGCCTTGCGAGCCTCGGCATCGGTCATCAAGCCCCTAGAGGTGGACAGAACTGCCACACCTAAACCACCAAGAACCCTCGGGATATGTCCAGCCTGCGAATAGACCCTCAGGCCAGGCTTGGACACTCTCTTGAGTCCGCTAATCGTACGCTCTCGCTGGGACGAATACTTCATCCTGATCTCAAGGGTCGTACCCGGCTTACCCTCGTTCGGATGAACGGAATACCCAGCGATATAACCCTCACGCTCGAGGATCTTCGCAAGACTCTCTTTCATCTTCGAACCCGGCATGCGCACGACATCGTGCATCGCCTGGTTCGCGTTACGAATCCGAGTCAACATATCTGCAATTGGATCACTGAAGCCCATAGCTACCCCTTACCAACTTGCCTTGGTCACACCGGGGATCTCGCCCTGATGAACCATATTGCGCAGACAGATCCTGCAGAGACCGAACTTCCTAAAAACAGCGTGTGGTCGACCGCACCTTGAACAACGCGTATACGCACGAACCCTATACTTAGGCTTCCTACTCGCCTTGACTACTAAAGCCTTCTTGGCCATAGTTACTGAACCCCTTCCTTACGGAACGGAAAACCGAACGCATCCAAAAGAGCCCGACCTTCTCTGTCGTCCCTTGCAGTGGTGACGATTGTGATATCCATACCTCTGGTTGAATCGACCTTGTCGTAATCGATCTCAGCAAAGATCAGCTGCTCAGTCACTCCAAAGGTATAGTTACCGTTCCCGTCGAAGGACTTTGGCGACAACCCTCGGAAGTCACGTATACGAGGGATTGCCACGGCGATCAGCCGATCCAAAAACTCCCACATCCTGTCACCACGAAGGGTAACCCTTGCACCAATTGGGTTCCCTGCTCGAAGCTTGAAACTGGCAATCGACTTCCGCGCCTTGGTTGTGACCGCCTTTTGACCAGTTACGATCTCAAGGTCACGCACGGCTCCGTCGAGCTGTGAGGCCTGCTGTGTAGCCCTTCCCACACCAACATTGACGCTGATCTTTACAAGCTTTGGAACTTCCATTACATTTTTCAAGCCCAGAGACTCCTGCAACTGCGCTCGGAGCTCCTCGTTGTACTTGACCTTGAGGCGTGGAATCTGTACAGACACCGACGTATCGCTCATAGGTCACCTCCACACTTTCTACAGATCCTGATCTTGGAACCGTTCTCGTCGAATCGGACCCCAATCCGCGTCGCCCCACACTTGGAGCAGAGGATCGCGACGTTCGATACTGCGATCGGCATGTCCTTCTCGATGATCCCACCCTGCTCGGTAGCAGTCCTGGGTTTTTGGTGCTTACGCACGACATTGACGCCGTCAACAATGACTCGCTCGGTCTTGGTAATCACCCGGGTGATTTCACCCTGCTTTCCTCTATCCTTGCCAGCGAGGACTTGGACCTTGTCACCTTTACGCAACTTCATCACAACACCTCCGGGGCGAGAGAGATGATACGCATAAACTTCTTATCTCTCAGTTCGCGACCGACCGGTCCAAAGATGCGAGTACCGCGAGGCTGCATAGCATCGTTGATCAGTACCGCTGCATTCTCATCGAAGCGGATATAGCTGCCATCTACCCGGCGCTTCTCCTTCTTCACCCTGACGACAACGCACTTGACGACATCACCCTTCTTCACGGCTGCACCAGGGATCGCATCTTTCACCGTGGCTACAAAGACGTCACCAATGCTCGCGTAGCGCCTTCTGGAACCACCGAGGACCTTGATACAGAGAACCTCTTTGGCGCCTGAGTTGTCTGCCACCCTGAGTCTTGACTCCTGCTGGATCACCTCGCACGCTCCAATATCTCCACAAGTCTCCAACGCTTCAGCTTGGAAATCGGACGAGTCTCGGCAACCCTAACGGTGTCCCCGACCTTGGCTTGGCCCTCTTCATCGTGGGTATAAAGCTTCTTTGTCCGTTGCACCGTCTTACGGTACCGAGGGTGTCTCACCCTCTCCGTGATCGCCACGACGATAGTCTTGTTCATCCCGGTGGAGACGACTAGACCATCACGGACCTTGCGCCCGTTATCGCGTGTCTCGCTTGCACTGGTCTCTTCTGCCATCATTCACCACCTTCACTCTGACTGGCTGCTTTGCGCGCAGTCTGAATAGTCATAATTCGTGCTATCTCCCTACGGAGCTTCGCCAAGTTTGCCGAATCCGTAGCCTGCGAAGTTGCAAGCTGGAAACGTAGATTGAAAAGCTCTCTCTGGGTACCCTCAAGTCGCTCAGCGAGCTCCTGATCAGCCAGGAGCCTGAGCTCAGTTGCCTTCGTCACTGTTGTCCAACCCCCGCATTCTCGTTGGCGCTCTCACTGTCGGCGACGACAAACCGTGCCTTTATCGGTAGCTTCTGGATGGCACGCTCCATAGCTGCACGTGCCAACTCCTCACTGACTCCAGACAGTTCGAACATGATGCGACCCGGCTTGACGACTGCAACCCAGAACTCCGGATTACCCTTTCCTGAACCCATTCGAGTCTCAGCAGGCTTCTTAGTTACCGGCTTGTCCGGGAAAACTCGGATCCAAACCTTCCCACCTCTTCGAACGTGCCTGGTCATGGCAATTCTTGCCGCCTCTATCTGCCGGGCACTTATCCAACCCGGCTCCAGCGCTTGGATACCGTACTGACCGAAATTGATATCACTACCACCCTTGGTCAGACCTTGCATCCTGCCACGCTGCTGCTTCCGGTGCTTGACTTTACGAGGCATCAGCATCTCTAGTCCACCTCCTTCTTGAAGTGTGGAGCCTCGTGATGTGACTCGCGAGTCTTCCTTTCGATCTCCTCTTCTTCGGCAAGCAGTCTCTCAAGTGCCTCTGTCTCGGGAGCTTTAACCTGCTCCTCCACAACAGTGGACTCCTCAACTACCTCCGTTGGGGTCTCGACTTCACTCTCCGCCTTGCGCCTACCGCCACCGGCAGATATAACCCTCTTTGGCCTTGGGCCAGCAGGAGTCTCCTCTTTCACCTTGGACTCTAGGAGAAGGTCCTTGTAAGGCAGAATGTCACCTTTGTAGATCCAAACCTTGACCCCGATGCGACCAAACGTGGTCGCTGCCTCCCTGAAGCCGTAATCAATATTTGCTCTGAGTGTGTGCCTAGGCACCCGACCCTCGCGATATGACTCCTTGCGTGCCATTTCCGCCCCACCGAGTCGGCCAGAGCACTGCACGGTGACCCCTTGGCCGCCGGCCTTTTCCACCATCTGGATGGCTCGCTTCATGGCACGTCGGAAGCTGACCCTACGGGCTAGCTGATCTGCAATCCCCTGAGCTACAAGTGCAGCATCCAACTCCGGTTGCTTGATCTCTTCTACATTCAGGTTCACCCTCTGATTTCCGGTGATCCTTGCAAGATCCTGCCTAAGCCTCTCGGCCTCCGCACCCTTTCGGCCAATCACCAGACCAGGCCTGGCGGTATGGATGTCAACCTTTACCTTGTCTCTTGTCCGCTCGATGTCAATACGGCTGACAGCGGCGTTCGTAAGCTCCCTCGTCAGGTACTTACGGATCTCAGAGTCCTGCTTGATCCACTCGGCGTAATGACGCTCTTCAAACCAGCGGGACTTCCAATCGGTTGTGACACCGAGACGAAAGCCGTAAGGATGTACCTTCTGACCCATCTAGTTCGCTCCCTTGTCATCGGCCTCATCAGCGGCCTGTACATCGTCAGTCGAGGACTCTGAGACGAGTTCCGCCTCGTTGAATGATTCAACTGCTATGGGCGTCTCCACCTCATTCGGCTCAGAAACCCCTGTCTCTACTTCAGCAGTTGGAGCCTCCGCGAGCGCCTGCTCGGCTCGGGCTGCAACATTCGCACTTCTCTGCGGCCTACGTTGGCGCCGACCAGACCTTCTTGCATCAGCCTCAGCGGCCTGCTTAGCCCTCAATGAGTCGATTTTGGCCTGTGGCAGTCGATCAACCACGATCGTTATATGCGACGTCCTCTTCAGGATCTTGGAAGCTGAGCCACGAGCCCTCGGCTTGAACCTCTTCATCGTTGCACCCTCGTCGGCATAGGCAACGGATACAAAGAGCTCGTCGGGAACCCGTCCATGATTGTTCGCAGCATTAGCAATTGCAGAAGCAAGCAGCTTGCCAACAGTACGAGCGGCCTCACGATCGCTGGAGGCAAGAATGTCCAGCGCCATCGCAACGTGCTTTCCACGAACCAGATCCAATACCTCTCGGACCTTGGATGCCGACATGCGATAGCCACGAAGAACTGCTCTCACGCCGTGCTGCTCGGTAACAGTAGCCATTATCTACGCCTCGCAGTTCTCTCTTGTCCTGCGTGATATTTGAAGGTCCTCGTTGGCGCGAACTCCCCCAGCTTGTGGCCCACCATCGATTCGGTCACATATACGGGAACATGCTTACGTCCATCGTGGACTGCAATGGTGTGACCCACCATGTCCGGGATGATTGTAGACCTGCGCGACCAAGTCTTTATGACCTTCTTCTCGCCCTTCTCATTTAGAACGTCCACCTTCTTCAACAGGTGGTCGTCTACGAAGGGACCCTTCTTCAAGCTTCTTGGCATACTTGCCCCTTATCCTTAGCGCCTGGCGCCGCGGCCACGACGGCGGCGAACGATGAGACGATCTGAGTACTTGCTCCTTGACCTTGTGCGACCTTCTGGCTTACCCCAAGGCGAAACAGGGTGCCGACCACCGGACGTCTTACCCTCGCCACCACCCAACGGATGATCAACAGGGTTCATGGCTACACCTCGAGTCTGCGGCCTAACACCCTTCCAGCGATTCCTTCCGGCCTTTCCGATGGAGAGGAGTTCGAACTCGGAGTTACCTACCTCGCCTATGGAAGCCCTGCAATCGATCGGAACTCTACGCATCTCTGTAGATGGGAGTCGAAGTGTGGCGTATTCGCCCTCTTTGGCCACGAGTTGAACGCTCATGCCAGCTGATCTTGCGATCTTTCCACCTTGGCCGGGACGTATCTCCACATTATGGATTACGGTACCAACGGGTATCGAGCGGATCGGAAGCGCATTTCCGACCTTGATATCTGCCTTGGGTCCTGACTCGACCTTATCTCCAACAGATAGCTTCGCAGGAGCCAGAATGTATGCCTTCTCGCCGTCGAGATAGTGGATCAATGCGATCCTTGCATTCCTATTTGGATCGTACTCGATCGCAGCTACTGATCCCGGAATGGCATCCTTGATCCTCTTGAAATCGATTATTCGATACTGACGCTTATGCGCACCGCCACGGTGCCGCGAGGTCTTGCGTCCATATGAGTTACGCCCACCAGTTCTGTTAAGTGGCTCGGTGAGCGACTTCTCAGGCCTCGACTTCGTGATCTCCGAAAAGTCCGAGACCGACTGGAAACGACGGCCCGCGCTGGTGGGTTTCCTCTTCCTAATTGCCATAGCGAGTATCCCCTACTTCTCGAACATATCGATCTTCTGACCAGAGGCCAGACGAACCATTGCATGCTTCTTATCCGAGGATGAGCTCCAGGTCCCGTTCTTACGGTTCCTCTTCTTCTTCCCCTTCCGGACCAGCGTGTTCACATCAGTGACGTTCACATCGAATAGAAACTCGATTGCACGCCTCACGTCGACCTTCGTCGCAGAGTCTGCGACAACGAAGGTGTACACACCCTCATCTATCAACTTGTAACTCTTCTCGGAAACAACCGGCTTCCGAACTATCGAGTAAGGATCGAAACCACTCATCACGCCTCCTCGGATCCCTCAACGGCCACGTCGGCGCCGGACACTGAAAGACGAACCGGTGTACTCTGATGCTCGGCCTGGCCCTCCAGAGCTCCTCGCGTGAAGACTATGTGATCGTTCACCAGCACCGTATAAGCACTCAGATGCCACGGGAAGGCGATAACTACCTCGGGTACATTCCTGAACGAAAGGATGACATTCTCATCCTCGGGCTCGCACACAAGCAACACATGACCCTCAAAACCACACGCCTCAAGAAGCGCAGTCGCAGCCTTTGTCGACGGCTTTTCCCATGCCGGAACCTCCAGCACCGTAACCATTCCAGCTCCTGCCCGGTCTGACAGGGCGCACTGCAACGCCTGCTGGATCATCTTGCGTGGAGTGTGCTGAGCGTAGCTTCTTGGTTTTGGACCAAGTGCAACACCACCACCAGAAAAATGTGGCGCACGAGTCGAACCCTGCCTCGCCCTTCCAGTACCCTTCTGGCGATAGGGCTTCGCTCCTCCACCTGATACTTCGGCTCTCGTCTTGGTCGACTGGGTCCCAGCTCTTGCAGCCGCCAGCTGTGCCACCACGACCTGATGCATCAACGGAATGTTGAGCGGCCGTCCGTAGATCTCGGGATTTAGATCCACCGAGCCTATTTCAGCTCCGGCCTCACTCTTGATTGGAGCGGTCCTAGCCTGGAGTTCAACCTGCTTTGCAAAGGTCGTCTGTGCCATTTACAAGCCACCCTTTGATGCGTTTCGGATAACCACTGTTCCGCCCTTCGGGCCCGGAATGGATCCCTTGATAAGTACGATCTGGCGTTCTGGATCAGCTTGAATAACCTCAAGATTCTGAGTCGTCACCTTCACGTTGCCGTACTGCCCAGCCATCTTTGTACCTTTGAATACCCTGGACGGAGTCGCGCACGCACCGATTGAGCCGGGCGCCCTGTGGTGCTTGTGGTTACCGTGAGAGGCTCCCTGACCTTTGAAGTTGTGTCGCTTCATTCCGCCGGAGAAGCCGTGACCTTTGGAAATCGCAGTAACGTCCACAAGGTCGCCGACCAAGAATGAACCCGCATCGATCTCCGAACCGGGCGTAAAACCATCGACACTGTCGATGCGCAACTCCAGCAACTGTCGACCCGGTTCTACACCGGCCTTGGCATACTGTCCAAGGTCCGGCTTATTCAGGGTCGACTTACGTCTGAAACCATACGTAACCTGGAGCGCGGAGTACCCATCGACATCACCTGTCTTCGTACGTACCACTCTCACGGGCGCAACTTTCACCACCGTGACAGCCACTATGCGATTCTGGTCGTCCCACAACTGGGTCATACCGACCTTTTCGCCTACGATCGCTTTTGAAGCCATCTTCGAAACTTCCTTGCTACCTTGTGTGCCGAATTTGCGACACACGAATGCTCCGCCCGGAAACCAGACGGAGCTTCGAACCTTTTCGCCGAAGGGTCCCCGACATAGTCGGGCACATTCGGACCTAGAGGAAGAAAACTCAAAACAGTCTAGAGCGTGACACTGCACGCCCAACCGCGTTAGATGCTCTGAATCTTAATCTCTATATCTACGCCAGCCGGTAAATCCAACCGCTGAAGTGAGTCGACCGTCTTTGGAGAGTGGTCAACTATATCCAAGAGCCTCTTGTGCACGCGCATCTCGAAATGCTCTCTTGAATCCTTGTGCTTATGTGGCGAACGGATGACCGTGTACCGGTGCTTCTCGGTCGGAAGAGGTACTGGACCGATCACCTTTGCCTGGGTACGCACCACAGTCTCGACGATCTTACGCGTCGATGAATCGATGATCTCGTGATCATAAGCCTTGAGCCTGATCCTGATCCTCTGCTTGCCTGTATCAGCCATCTTTAAACTTCACCTTTGTGCGAAAATAAGGCCCGAACCCCGCTTTTGCGGAGCCCGGGCCCAAAACTAAACGGTCACTTAATGACCTTGGTAACCCTTCCGGCACCCACTGTACGTCCACCTTCACGTATAGCGAAGCGGAGACCCTCATCCATGGCGATCGGCTTACCGAGTTCGACCGTGATGGTGATGTTGTCTCCCGGCATGACAATCTCGGTACCCTCTGGAAGGGTGATCGATCCTGTCACGTCGGTGGTACGGAAGTAGAACTGAGGACGGTAATTGTTGAAGAATGGCTTATGACGGCCACCTTCCTCCTTCGACAGCACATAGACGTTCGCCTCGAAGAGCGTGTGCGGTGTGATGGATCCTGGCTTGCAGAGAACCTGACCACGCTCGACATCAGTCTTCTTGGTACCCCTTAGAAGGGCTCCGATGTTATCACCGGCTTGGCCTTCATCGAGGATCTTGTTGAACATCTCGACACCGGTACAGATCGTCTTCTGCGTTGTGCGCAGTCCGACAATCTCGATCTCGTCGCCGATCTTCAGGATTCCGGACTCGATCTTGCCGGTAACGACGGTGCCTCGACCAGGAATGGTGAAAACATCCTCGATCGGCATCAAGAATGGCTTCTCGACGTCGCGAGTCGGCTCTGGGATAAAGTCATCAACCGCTGCCATCAGCTCGATGATCTTCTCCTCCCATGCCGCATCACCCTCGAGCGCCTTGAGAGCCGAGACCCGAATAACAGGAGTATCATCGCCCGGGAAGTCATACTCGCTCAGGAGCTCACGGACCTCCAGCTCGACCAGATCCAAGAGCTCCTCATCGTCCACCATGTCAGCCTTATTCAGGGCCACCACAATGTAAGGAACTCCAACCTGACGTGCAAGCAGAACGTGTTCCCGAGTCTGAGGCATCGGGCCGTCAGTGGCCGATACAACCAAGATCGCACCGTCAACCTGAGCGGCGCCGGTGATCATGTTCTTGATGTAGTCAGCGTGACCTGGCATGTCGACGTGCGCATAGTGACGCTTGTCAGTCTCGTACTCGACGTGCGAGATGGAGATTGTTATGCCTCTGGCACGCTCCTCGGGAGCGTTGTCAATCTGGTCGAATGGCCTGAACTTAACGTTCGGGTTCCTCGACGCCAGAGTCTTAGTGATTGCCGCGGTAAGAGTCGTCTTACCGTGGTCAATATGCCCCATGGTACCTACATTGAGGTGAGGCTTTGATCTTTCGAACTTTTGCTTGGCCATATCCTTCTACTGCTCCGTGGATCCAGAATTCATGCGCGCCTGCGCCGATGTTGGTGTAACCGAGAACCTCTGCAGTCTACTCACCTCTAACCCTCTTCACTATCTCCGAAGCAATAGATTCAGGGGTTTCGTTGTAAGAGCTGAACTGCATAGTGTAGGTCGCCCTGCCCTGAGTACGTGACCGAAGGTCGGTCGCATACCCGAACATTTCTGCGAGAGGGACTTGTGCACGGATCACCTGCATTGATCCCCTCTGATCCATTCCCTCGACCCTGCCTCGTCGAGAAGATAGATCACCTATGACGTCTCCCATGTACTCCTCCGGAGTAACGACCTCAACGGCCATCACCGGCTCTAGCAACACGGGAGAAGCTGCTCTGGCGGCTTTTTTCACCGCCATTGACCCTGCAATCTTGAAGGCCATTTCAGAAGAGTCGACATCGTGGTACGAACCAAATGTCAGAGTCACCCTCACGTCAACGGTCGGGTAACCGGCCAGCACTCCGGACTGAAGTGCCTCTTGAATACCAGCGTCAACAGCAGGGATGTACTCCTTTGGAATCACACCCCCAGAGATCTTGTCGACAAATTCGTAGCCGCCACCAGGACCGGTTGGCTCGAGGCTAATAACGACGTGACCGTACTGGCCACGGCCGCCGGACTGCCGGATATAACGCTCTTCAATCTTGTCGACCTTCTTGCGTACCGTCTCACGATAGGCAACCTGGGGCTTTCCAACATTAGCATCCACTTTGAACTCTCGCAGCATCCGGTCGACGAGAACTTCAAGGTGCAGTTCGCCCATACCCGAAATAACGGTCTGCCCAGTCTCCTCGTCGGTACGGACTCTGAAGGTCGGGTCCTCCTCTGACAGCGCATACAGCGCTCGACCCATCTTGTCCTGGTCTGCCTTAGTCTTCGGCTCAACCGCCACGTGAATGACCGGCTCTGGAAACTCAAGAGCCTCAAGAATTATTGGATGGTCAACTTCGGAGAGAGAGTCTCCAGTTGTTGTGTTCTTCAAGCCAACCGCAGCGACGATGTCGCCAGCATAGATCGTGTCAATATCCTCGCGATGATTCGCGTGCATGAGAAGAAGGCGGCCTAACCGCTCCTTCCTATCCTTAGTCGAATTGAGAACGGTAGCACCCTTCTCAAGGCTCCCGGAGTAGACCCTAAAGTATGTCAACTTCCCCACGTATGGGTCGGTCATAATCTTGAAAGCCAGGGCGGAGAAGGGCTCCTTGTCATCTGCACGCCGACTCGTCGGAGCGCCAGAGAGTTCCGTACCCTCAGTGGGCTTAATGTCCAATGGCGAAGGAAGGTAGTCAACGACGGCGTCGAGCATCGTCTGGACGCCCTTGTTCTTGAATGCAGAGCCGCACAAAACCGGGACAATCGTATTATCGATGGTCAACCTGCGAATGACCGACTTGAGGAAGTCGATCGTGATCTCTTGGTCAGACAGAAACAGTTCCGCTAGATCGTCGTCGTAACTGGACAAAGTATCGAGCAGCTCTTGGTGAGCATCCTCTGCCTCGCTAACAAGATCCGCAGGAATGTCAACGACCTCGAAAGACTCACCCATCGTGTCGTCCCAGAGTACGCCCTTCATTGCAACCAGATCCACGATGCCTTTGAACTCGCTCTCAGCCCCGATAGGAAGTTCAATAACGGCTGGAATGGCGTCGAGTCGATCCTTGATCATCGTCACGCAGCGGCCGAAGTCCGCACCGACGCGGTCCATCTTGTTTACGAAACACATCCTGGGAACGTCGTACTTATTTGCCTGACGCCAAACGGTCTCGGTCTGTGGCTCTACTCCAGCAACAGCGTCGAACACCGCTACTGCGCCGTCCAGCACCCTCAACGATCTTTCGACCTCGACCGTGAAGTCAACGTGGCCCGGGGTATCGATGATGTTGATCCTGTGATCGTTCCAAAATGCCGTGGTAGCCGCCGAGGTGATGGTTATGCCACGCTCCTGCTCCTGGACCATCCAGTCCATTGTGGCCGCGCCCTCATGGACTTCACCGATCTTGTAGTTCTTGCCGGTGTAGTAGAGGATCCGCTCTGTAGTCGTCGTCTTGCCTGCGTCAATGTGCGCCATGATTCCGATATTCCGGTAGCGCTCCAATGGATAATCACGTTTTGTAGCCATCTCAAGCCGCCTCTATCGGCCAATTGTTTCACCGGAGCCAAGCCACACCGGAAAACTGAGGGTCCGATGGGGCACTTCTTAACAGTTAGCGGTTGAAGCTCACGAGCAACCACTTACTTCGTCAAATCACACCAAAGCCCTGGCCCAATGAGCCAGGTCCTTGGTCAACACTTCCAATAATGCCTCGAACCGAGGGGATCCCTGTTCGGATTAGCAGGGACTACCAGCGGTAGTGGGCAAATGCCTTATTCGATTCGGCCATCTTGTGGATGTCCTCACGTCTCTTTACGGCCGCTCCGAGACCATTGGAGGCATCGAGTATCTCTGCCGCCAGTCTCTGGGTCATCGTCTTCTCGCGGCGGCCCTTGGAGTAGCTGACAATCCAACGAATAGAAAGTGTGGTCGCCCTCCGGGGACGCACCTCCACTGGAACCTGATAAGTAGCTCCGCCGACTCGCCTCGACCTAACTTCCAGCTCGGGGCGGGTGTTCTCGATTGCACGCTTGAGGATAGCCAGCGGATCTCCGCCAGTTTTTTCCTTGACCTGCTCAAGTGCACCGTAAACGATGGTCTCCGCGAGCGTCTTCTTACCTCTAGAGAGAATCTTGTTGACCAACTGAGTCACGAGAACCGACTTGTAGATCGGATCGGGAGTCAGTTCTCTCCGTTGTGCTGGTCCTTTTCGAGGCATCTAGCCTACTTCTCCTTCTTGGCGCCATAGCGGCTTCTTGCCTGCTTGCGGTTCTTGACACCTGCGGTGTCTAGAGTGCCGCGGATTATCTTGTACCTAACGCCCGGGAGGTCCTTGACCCTACCACCCCTCACAAGCACGATCGAGTGCTCCTGAAGGTTGTGGCCCACTCCGGGGATATAGGCGGTCACTTCGACTCCGCTGGTGAGACGCACGCGAGCCACCTTCCGAAGCGCCGAGTTAGGCTTCTTCGGCGTAGTCGTATAGACGCGGGTGCACACACCCCTTCTCTGGGGTGATCCCTTCAGCGCAGGAGTCTTGGTCTTGGACCGATTGCTCTCCCGCCCTTTACGCACAAGCTGGGCAATAGTAGGCACGAATTACCTCTCCATCGAATGTGAAACCGTTCGAACTTCCGAACTTGGAACTTTGGCCGAGGCGACAATGCCTCCTTGACCCGACCTAACATGATACGCCGCCCCGCACCCCACTCCTGCAGCCTTGTAATTTGCTAAAGCAGCAGTGGAGCGCTGAGCAGCGCCTACTACCATCCCTCAGATGCCAGCCCGCTATCTGGTGAGTCCTCCAACGCAAGCTCCTCGAGGATTTCACCTGGCTCCTCAAAGCCCGACGTATAGGCCTCATCATCCGAACCATACTGGTCAAAGTCATCGAAGTCACGACTCGACCAGAACGAAAGCGGTTTTGCATCGGGGGCAAAGGGGACCATCCGGCGGTACTCGGGCATCCCGGTTCCGGCGGGGATCAACTTCCCGATGATAATGTTCTCCTTAAGGCCGAGTAGCGAGTCCGACTTGCCTTCGATTGCAGCCTCAGTTAGCACTCTGGTTGTCTCTTGGAACGATGCGGCAGACAGCCAAGAATCTGTAGCTAGAGATGCCTTGGTAATTCCCATCAACTCTGGTCTACCCTCGGCTGGACGCTCGCCATCTCCGACGAGTGCGCCATTCACCTCTGCGAAGATCCGAGCGTCAACGCGCTCGCCGGGGAGGAAGGTGGAGTCTCCCGGCTCTGCGACGAGGACCCTCCTCAGCATCTGACGAACGATCAGTTCTATGTGTTTGTCGTGAATCGACACGCCCTGATCGCGATAGACCTTCTGAACCTCCTCGACCAGATACTGCTGAGTCTCGCGCAGTCCACGAATCTCCAACAGCTCCTTGGGATCTTTCGGCCCTTCGACTAACGCCTGACCGGCTTCGACCTCTTGTCCGTCCCTTATCTCTAAATGCTGCTTGATCGAGAGGAGGTGGGCGTCTTCCTGGCCATCATCAGCGATGACGGTGACCCTTCGGCTGTTCTCCTCCTCCTCGACTCGCACCACGCCAGAGAATCTGGCCAGACGGGCCGCACCCTTTGGCGTGCGAGCCTCGAAGAGCTCAACGACTCTCGGAAGTCCATGGGTGATATCCTGGCCTGCAATACCGCCCTGGTGGAAGGTACGCATGGTCAACTGGGTACCAGGTTCGCCGATCGACTGAGCTGCGATCACACCGACTGCCTCACCGAGTTCGATGATCGCAGTACCCGAGAGTGACTGTCCGTAGCACACCGCACAGATACCGTGTGACGTCTCGCAGGTGAGAACCGAACGTACCCTGATCCGATCGACAGATGGATCATCTCTCAGCGCGGCAACGAATTTGTCAGTAAGCATCGTGCCGGCCTCGAAAAGAGTTCCGTCTGAGAGCTTCACCGACTCCACGAGAACCCTGCCGTACGCCCTGGTTTCGAGGTAGTACCTCTTCCCAGGCTCGTCAGCCTTGATGTCTTCGAGCCAGATACCTCTGGTAGAACCGCAATCATCGACCCTTACAATCAGCTCCTGGGCAACGTCTACCAGACGTCTCGTGAGATAACCAGAGTCAGCGGTCCGCAGGGCCGTGTCAGCCAGTCCCTTACGGGCACCGTGGGTCGAGATGAAGTACTCAAGAACCGACAGTCCCTCACGGAAGGAACTCTTGATCGGCCTCGGGATCATCTCACCACGTGGATTGGAAACGAGTCCCTTCATACCCGAGATCTGTCTGATCTGCTGACTGTTACCTCTAGCTCCGGAGTTCACCATCATGTCGAGTGGATTGAATCCGATGTTCGATAAGTTACTCTCCATCGCACGTCCGACGTCGGAGTTCGCCGAAGTCCAGATCTCAATCTCCTTCTGGCGGCGCTCATCGTCAGTGATGATCCCTCGCTTGAATTGAGCCTCAGCCTTCTCTGCTTCCTTCTCGTAGCGATCGAGGATCTCCGCCTTCTCTGGAGGAGTCTTTACGTCGTCGATCGAGATGGTAAGACCAGACTGCGACGCGTAGCGGAAGCCGAGTGCCTTGATCTTGTCAAGGCTCTCCTGGACCACGGCCCTGGAATACTTTGCAGTTATCTCTTCGACAATCGTTCCGATGGGCAGAGACTTCTTCCCAACGAGAACGTTGATAAACCTGAAGTCCTCTGGAAGCGCAGTGTTGAAGATGATACGCCCGGCCGTCGTCTCTATCTCGTCGAACAGTGGCTCTCCGTCATCTCCTACGCCGATCTGGCGTCGGTAGTTGACCTTGGCGTGCAACCCTAAGGTGCCCTCCTCATAGGCCATCTCGACTTCGTGGATCTGTCGGAAAGATCTCCCCTCGCCTTCCTCGCCATCTACCTCCATTGTGAGGTAATAGCAACCGAAAACCATATCCATAGTTGGAACGGTTATCGGACGCCCGGTCGCAGGTGAAAGAATGTTGTTAGCCGAGAGCATGAGCACCCGGGCTTCGGCCTGGGCCTCAGCCGACAGCGGTAGGTGGACCGCCATCTGATCACCGTCAAAGTCTGCGTTGAATGCGGCACAGACGAGTGGGTGAATCTGGATAGCCTTGCCTTCGACCAAGATCGGCTCAAAAGCCTGTATTCCGAGCCTGTGCAGCGTAGGCGCACGGTTCAGCATGACAGGATGCTCTTTAATTACGTTGTCGAGAACCTCCCAGACCTGCGGGCGTCGACGCTCGACCATCCTCTTTGCGCTCTTGATGTTCTGTGCGAACTCCAGATCAACTAGCCGCTTCATGACAAAAGGCTTGAAGAGCTCGAGGGCCATCTGCTTTGGAAGACCACACTGATGCAGTTTGAGGTTCGGTCCGACCACAATGACCGAACGACCGGAGTAGTCAACTCGCTTGCCGAGTAGGTTCTGCCTGAAACGCCCCTGCTTGCCCTTGAGCATGTCGGAAAGACTCTTTAGCGGTCTATTGCCCGGTCCCGTAACGGGCCTTCCACGTCTTCCGTTGTCGAACAGTGCATCTACAGCCTCTTGGAGCATCCTCTTCTCGTTGTTAACGATGATCTCGGGAGCTCCAAGGTCAAGAAGCCGCTTCAGTCGGTTGTTTCGATTGATGACCCTGCGATAGAGATCGTTTAGGTCCGAGGTGGCAAATCGGCCACCATCAAGCTGCACCATCGGCCTAAGGTCAGGTGGAATGACCGGGATAAGTTCGAGGATCATGGCCTTCGGATCGTTGACCCTCCTGCCGGCCTCATCACGCTGATTGAAAGCAGTGACGATCCGCAGCCTCTTGATCGCCTTCTGGCGGCGCTGTGTGGACAGCGGTCTCTTTGTGGTGTCTACAGGCTCTATCATCTCGCGGAGCTTTCGCTCCTCCTCGTCAAGATCGAGCCGACCTATGAGTTTGCCGATGGCCTCGGCACCCATACCACCTTCGAAAAATTCGCCATAGCGCTCCACCAGTTCGCGCCAGAGAATCTCATCCTCGATGATCTGACGGGCGTGTAGATCTCTAAACTCCTCGAACGCTCTACGAGCTAATGAAATCTCGTGGTCGAAGCGCTCACGGACGATGGAAATCTCCTTCTCGCCAACACGTTGCTTCGCCCTGATCTCAGACTCCTTGGCGCCCTGCGCCTCGAGCTCTGCAATCTCCGCCTCGAGTGCCTGCAGCCGTCTTTCGACGTCCACTGCACGCGCATCCTCCGTCTCTTTCAGCTCTTCGAGCAGTTCCGCTTCGAAGTTCGGGATCTCTAGATGACGACGCTCATCGTCCACCCATGTCACGAGGTTCGCTGCGAAATATATGACCTTCTCGAGCTGCTTGGCCTTAAGCTCCTCTTTCGCCGTCGTCCCCATGAGGAGGTATGCGAGCCAGCTTCGAGTACCCCTCAGGTACCAGATGTGGACCACTGGGGCAGCGAGCTCGATATGGCCCATCCGCTCCCTGCGCACTTTGGACCGAGTGACCTCTACGCCACATCGCTCGCAGATGATACCTTTGAAGCGAATCCTCTTGTACTTACCGCAGTAGCACTCCCAGTCACGGGTGGGACCAAAAATCTTCTCACAGAACAGCCCCTCCTTCTCCGGGCGGAGCGTTCTGTAGTTGATTGTCTCAGGCTTTTTGACCTCACCGTGCGACCAACCCCGAATGTCATCGGTGGTAGCAAGGCCAATACGCAGCTGGTCGAAGTTATTTACGTCCAACATCTACAGACCCCTCTCGTTCATGCGAAGCTGATCCTCGAAGTCCGAACCACGCTCGGGGCGGGAGAGGTCGATACCCAACTCCTCCGCAGCGCGATAGGCTGACTCGTCCAACTCCCTCATCTGAATCTCTTCACCGGTCTTGGAGATCACCTCGACATTGAGGCAAAGCGACTGCATCTCCTTGATCAGCACCTTGAAGCTTTCGGGTATACCCGGCTCCGGAATGTTCTCACCCTTGACGATAGATTCGTAGACCTTCACTCTTCCGAGCACGTCGTCGGACTTGATCGTCAAAAGCTCCTGAAGTGCGTAGGCGGCACCGTAAGCCTCGAGCGCCCAAACCTCCATCTCTCCAAATCGCTGTCCACCGAACTGCGCTTTACCACCGAGCGGCTGCTGGGTGATCATCGAGTATGGTCCGGTCGAACGGGCGTGGATCTTGTCATCGACCAAGTGGGCCAGTTTCAGGATGTAGACGTACCCCACAGAGATCTGGTTGTCGTATGCATCGCCAGTTCTACCATTGTAAAGCGTCGCCTTGCCATCGAGACCCAGCAGCTTGGTGCCGTCAACTGATTCTGCGTTCAGTTCGCTGAAGATCTTCTGAATCGTTGGCTTGCTGCCAGCCTTGTCCTCCTCGTCCCAGTGCGCACCGTCGAAGACGGGTGTGGCGATCCAGGTCGACGGCTCGGTACGGGGTCTGGTCTTGGTTTCGGTTCCCCTAATCGGCTCCTTCGCCAGCTCGTTGCTGGTCCAGCCCCACCTTGCTGCATAGCCGAGATGGGACTCGAGAACCTGGCCTACGTTCATTCGGCTGGGGACACCAAGAGGTGACAGGATGATGTCGACCGAGGTGCCATCGGCAAAATAAGGCATGTCTTCGATCGGCAGGATCTTGGAGATGACGCCCTTGTTACCGTGACGACCTGCGAGCTTGTCGCCCTCGGTGATCTTACGTCGCTGCGCCACGTACACCCTTACGAGCTGGTTTACGCCTGGAGCCAGTTCAGCGGAGTCCTCTCTTGAGAAGACCCTCACGTCTATGACCTTTCCAGACTCACCATGTGGAACCTTGAGGGAGGTGTCCCTAACCTCTCGTGACTTCTCGCCAAAGATTGCCCTTAGAAGTCGCTCTTCTGGGGTCAGTTCGGTCTCACCCTTTGGCGTGACTTTTCCGACCAGAATGTCGCCAGGCCCAACCTCGGCTCCGATTCGGATAATTCCCCGCTCATCAAGATCGGCAATCACCTCGTCGGATAGGTTCGGGATGTCCCTGGTGATCTCCTCTGCACCTAACTTCGTGTCCCGAGCATCGATCTCGTACTCTTCGATATGGATCGACGTAAGGACGTCGTCCTTCACTAGGCGCTCAGAAAGGATGATTGCATCCTCGTAGTTGTAACCTTCCCACGGCATGAATGCGACGAGAAGGTTCTTGCCCAGTGCAAGTTCACCATTGTGTGTTGCGGGTCCATCGGCGAGAACGTCTCCGTTGGAGACCTGATCGCCCACATTCACAAGCACCTTCTGGTTCAAGCAGGTGTTCTGGTTGGATCTACGGAACTTGAGGATCTTGTAGACCTTGCGCCCCAGAGGCACGCCGTAGCGGGTGACCTGTCCCGGCTCGTATTCGACCGTAACGGTCTCACCGCTCAGATCCACCACGGTACCGTTTCCCTCTGCGAGAAGAACGTCACCGGCATCACGCGCGGCCCTTGCCTCTACACCGGTACCGATGTAAGGAGCCTCGGGGACCACGAGCGGTACCGCCTGCTTCTGCATGTTGGCACCCATGAGGGCACGGTTGGCGTCGTCATGCTCGACGAAGGGGATAAGGCTGGTCGAAACTGAGACGATCTGTTTTGGCGAAACGTCCATCATGTCCACCTCAGAAGGTGGCACGAAATCGACTTCCGAAGTCGTCCCGTAGGTCGTCGTGTTGCCTTCGATCCTTACCCCAGCGCCACGCGGACTCCGGCGGACAAGTACTCGATCCTCCATAAGCCGCCCGGCCGGGTCCAACTTCGCGTTGGCCTGGGCAATGACGTACTCTTCTTCTTCGTCTGCAGCGAGGTAGACGATCTCATCCGTCACCACACCCTCGACGACCTTGCGATAAGGGGTCTCAATGAAACCAAACTGGTTTACCTTGGCGTATGACGCCAACGCTCCGATCAGACCGATGTTCGGACCCTCAGGTGTTTCAATCGGACACATCCTGCCGTAGTGCGAGGTGTGAACGTCTCGCACTTCGAATCCCGCACGGTCTCTTGACAGACCGCCCGGTCCAAGCGCCGATAGTCTCCGCTTGTGGGCCAGACCCGAGAGCGGGTTATTCTGATCCATGAACTGACTCAGCTGGGACGTTCCGAAGAACTCCCTTATCGCTGCCACAACGGGGCGAATGTTGATAAGTGTCTGCGGCGTAATCGCCTCAACGTCCTGGGTGGTCATCCTCTCACGCACCAAGCGCTCGAGCCTTGAAAGACCGAGCCTCAGTTGGTTCTGGATCAGCTCACCAACGCTCCGAACCCTCCTGTTTGCGAAGTGGTCCTGGTCGTCCATTCTGTAACCGGGCGTGTTGTTCGCAAGATGCAACATATATGTAGCGGTTGCCAAGATCTCGCTCGGAGCAAGAACCGTACTTCCCGGCTCAGGCATGCCCAGATCGATGCCGAGAATCTCGGACATCTTCTCGATCTCAGGTCCGAGTTTCCTGTCCAACTTGTAACGGCCGACCTTTGTCAAGTCGTACCGCTTGGAGGAGAAGAATGCGGACTCGAAGTATGTGCGCGCAGCCTCAAGCGAAGGCGGCTCACCCGGCCTCGCCTTCTTGAAGATCTCCACTAAGGCATCGTCTCGTGTGACACCCTCGGTGCGCTCTTTATCCCACTGAGCAGTGAGGAAGTCGAAATGCCTTACCAGACGATCTATCACCTCGGGCTGATCAAAACCTAGGGCCCTGATGATGGTGAACAGGCTGAGCCGGCGCTTGCGGGCCACTCTTGCTCCGACGTTTATATCTCGACCTGGGCGCCTCTCGACGTCGAACTCGATCCACTCGCCTCTGTACGGATGCACCGTTCCGGTCAGTAGTGTCTTGCCGTCACGACCCGCTTGGAATAGCACACCAGGAGACCTGACGAGCTGTGATACGACCACACGCTCGGTGCCATTGATGATGAAGGTGCCCTTCTCGGTCATCATCGGGAAGTCTCCCATGAAGACCGTCTGCTCCTTGATCTCGAAGGTCGCCTTGTTGATGAAGGTCGCCTTTACGAAAATCGGGATGGAGTAGGTAAGGTCCTTCTCCCTGCACTCCTCTTCGGTGTACTTTGGAAGCGGTTTCAGATCCTGATCGTTAGGGTCGAAATCCAACTGAAGAACAAGCTGACCCGAGAAGTCCTCGATCGGGGATATATCCCTGAAGGTCTCGGATAACCCATACTCAAGGAACCAGTCGAACGACTCCCTCTGGATCGATATAAGATCCGGCAAAGGAAGAACCTCTGACAGGTTCGCAAAGGTAAACCTCTCGGGTGACTGAGGACGAGAGCTCACGGACATCTCCTAAAAAAGGGCGCGCTAATAACAATTCAACGAAGGTTGCGGTTCGAGGACCTGGACGAAGGCGCGGCGAGCAGACAAAAGCAGTCTAAAAAAGGGGACACCGCGCACGACTCTTAACACTATACACCAAAGTTCCAAAAGGACAACCGCTCGAGGCGCAAAGATAACTGTGCGCCTCGGGAAAACTTTACAAGCTGGGCATAAACACTCTGGGCCCGGCCAAACCAATGCGGCCGAGCCCAGAGGTTCAAATCGACTACTTGAGTTCGACGGTTGCGCCTGCAGCCTCGAGAAGGCCCTTGGCCTTCTCGGCATCCTCCTTGGATACCTTCTCCAAAACAGCCTTTGGAGCGCCATCGACGAGGTCCTTAGCCTCTTTCAGTCCAAGACTCGTTAGAGTTCTGACTTCCTTGATGACCTGAATCTTCTTCTCTCCAGCGTCCTTGAGGATGACGTCAAACTCGTCCTGCTCCTCGACGGCCGCAGCATCTCCGGCACCGCCGCCAGCACTAGGCGCTGCAGCAACCGCTACAGGTGCCGCCGCAGTTACGCCGAACTTCTCCTCGAACTCTTTGAGCAACTCGCTCAGTTCCAGAACAGTCATTCCTGCTATTGCGTCCAAAATTTCAGCTTTTGTTGCCATCGGGTCTCCTTATCCAAACCTCGTACGCCACCTCGGCGAACGAACACATACAAATACACCTTCGCCCAAGAGAGGGCGCACTCAACGGCCTTAAGCCGCTTCATCCTTCGACTTCTGCTCCACCAATGCCGAAAGCGCATAGGCGAAATTCTGCGGAAGCGCCTTGAGGAGGCCCGCGAAGTCCCGCATCGGCGCAGCCATGACGCCGGCGATCTGGGAGAGAAGTGCCTCTCTCGACGGAAGATCTGCCAAAGCGAGCGCTGCGCTTGCTCCGAGTGTCTTTCCAGAGAGAATTCCACCCTTGATAACCAAGACTGGATTGGCCTTCGCCGCGTCACGAAGTATCTTCGCCACTTCAGCGACGTCACCTTTGACAAATGTGAGCCCTGTCGGACCCACCAAAAGAGTCTCGAAGTCCTCAAGTCCAACCTCGCTGGCGGCAATGCGCACCAAGGTGTTCTTGAAGATCTTGTACTCACCGCCCGCACCGCGCAGTTGACGGCGCAAGCCCTCAAGGTCAGTGACCTTGAGTCCGCGATACTCCGTAACTAGAACGGCGTCAGACTCTGTCAATCGGGTGCGCAGCTCACTGACTAGCGCGACCTTCTCCGGCCGTGGATTGTCCATTTCTCTCCTCGGGTGCACAGTGGTGCTGGATTTAGTGCTCGACCCGTTGAGACCGCTTCATCAGGTGGCCTTTCGACCATTAAGCCTTACGGCGCCGGACCTCTTGAGCGAATCGACTATTGCTCAGCTACCAGAAACGAATATAGCGTGGCTGCCGACGGCAACCTGCTAGGAAGCCGCGGCCTCCGCGATCTCCTCATCAGTAATACGAACCTTGTTGGTATCGACCTTGACCGACGGACCTTGGGTAGAAGAGACCGATATGGTCCTCAAATAACGCCCCTTAGCAGCGGCCGGCTTTGCCCTCTGAAGCTCTTCAAGGGCCGCTCGAAAGTTGTCTGCGAGCTTGTCAGCTCCAAAAGAGACCTTGCCGATCGGGAGATGAATGATTCCCACTTTGTCGGTTCTGTATTCGACTCGTCCCGCCTTGAACTCTGTTACCGCCCTAGCGACGTCGGTCGTCACTGTACCGGTCTTGGGGTTCGGCATAAGTCCTCTTGGTCCAAGAACACGTCCCAGCTTCCCGACCTGGCCCATCAAGTCCGGGGTAGCGATTGCCACGTCGAACTCCAAAAAGCCCTCTGAAACCCGAGCAACCAGATCGTCTGCACCGACAACATCGGCACCTGCTTCCTTGGCTGCAGCTGCCTCTTCGCCTGCGGCGAATACGGCAATCCTGACGTTCCTGCCAGTACCGGCGGGTAGTGAGACGGTACCTCTAACGATCTGGTCCGCCTTGCGAGGATCCACTCCAAGCCTCACAGCGAGTTCCACCGTCTCGTCAAACTTTGCGCTCGCAACCTGCTTCACCAGTGAGATCGCCTCTACTGGGGTGTGAAGCCGGGTCCTATCGAAGGCCTTGGTAATAACCTTCTGCCTCTTGGTCTGCGTTGCCATAACTTTTAACTCCTAATCGGATCTGCCACGGGCCCCAAACGGCCCTTAGTCCGCCACACTGATACCCATAGATCTTGCCGTGCCCTCAACCTGCTTGATTGCGGCTTCAAGATCGTATGCATTCAGATCCGGCATCTTGGTCTTTGCGATCTCCTCAACCTGGGCACGCGTTACCGTACCCACCTGAACCTTCGCGTTGGTCGCCGATCCCTTATCGACGCCCGCTGCCTGCCTGACAAGCACGGGGGTCGGTGGGGTCTTCAGCACAAAGCTGAAGGAACGGTCATTGAATATAGTCACCTCTACAGGTATTATCTGCCCGCGTTGGTTCTCTGTCGCAGCGTTGTACTGCTTGACGAACTCCATGGTCTGGATTCCGTGCGGTCCCAACGCCGTACCGACTGGTGGCGCCGGCGTGGCCGAACCCGCCGGGAGATTGATCTTGACTACGGCCGTAACCGTGCGCTTTGCCATTTTCTGACTTCCTTAGTGCCTTGAACCTTGTTTGAACTATCGCTAGAGCTTCGAAACCTGGGCGAACTCAAGTTCGACCGGCGTCTCTCGACCGAAGATGTTGAAGAGCACCTTCAGCTTCAGCTGATCCTCGTTGATCTCGGAGATCTCACCCGAGAAGTCGGCCAACGGACCCTCTTTGACCCGAACCGTCTCGCCTATTTCGAACTCGAGCTTCGGCTTGATCCTCTTTTGGGCCGCCTGAGCGACGGTCTGGAACTGGAGCATGGACTCCACCTCTTTGCGACTCAGGGGGGTCGGCTTCGAAGCGAGGCCAACAAAACTTGTCACCCCAGGGGTGTTTCTGATGACCTGCCACACGTCATCATCCATATAGCAGCGGACCATGATATAGCCTGGGAAAACCTTTTTTGAGCTGGTCACCTTCTTGCCACCCTTGAATTCGGTGACATCCTCGACCGGAATTCCGACTTCGAAGATCCGCTCTTCCATTCCCATGGACGCAATCCTTGCCATGAGGTTGCTCTTCACCTTGTTCTCATAGCCCGCGTAGGAGTGGATGACGAACCAGTCGCCCGGACGATCATACGGAGACTCGAGCAGCTCGAAGTCCGAACCCTCCGCCTCTTCCTCAAGGACGTCGTCCCCTACCAGAAGAGTCGTCTCATCAACCACCTCGTAGATGGTGGTGGACTCTCCATCGGAATCATGGGAGTCGTAACTATAGCTATCATCAGACAATTTGGCTCCCGCGGCTACTTGAAGAGGAAGATGACGAGTCGGGAGAATACGACGTTCAGTCCGAAGATGAGCGAGATTAGAAATGTAAGCGTCAGCAGGACCACTGTGGCGTAGTTCCTGACCTCTTTCCTGGAGGCCCAGTCAACCCGCTTCAATTCCGTACGGACCTCAGAGAAGAACTGCTTGATGGTCGTCCTCTGCGACTCCGGACGTCCCGCACGCGACGTTTGAGTCGTCGCCTTCTGCGCGACTGGCTGACCGTCACGGTCAATCTGACCCTGACGCTGCAACAATCTCTTAGTTTCTCGATTCATGGCGATCACCAATGTTTATTACTCGACGAGCAGGGCAGGAGGGACTCGAACCCCCAACCCCCGGTTTTGGAGACCGGTGCTCTACCAATTGAGCTACTACCCTATAGCGCCCACCACAATAGCAGCGCTCGGGACTCACTAAGTCTAGCAGTGCTAGCTCGACCTACCGATCTGCTTGAGCACGGTTGGATGAAGTATTGCCGCCATGCTGCCGGAACCGGCGAGCAGCAGGATGATGATGAACGCCAACAGTACCGGATTACCCATCCGGACCGTCCTCAGAGCCCCGAATTTGGCGATGTCACCACTGACGAGGGACTCGATGGAGTTGCTTCCCGAGGCACGACCCAAGCGCTCTATCACCATTTTGTAACAGCAGTAGAACTTGAAGCAACTTGCGCAGCTCCTTAGATGGTCTGCTACATCAAGCCGAACCACTCCCATGGGTTCGATGAGTGTTGGCATTAGGGTCTCAAACTCCCTACACCGCACAGGCAAATCCCTCGGTATCCTCACCGGAGTCCTGATCCTTTTGCATATCTACCGTCTGAGTCCACTCAAAAGCCTCAAGCGGAAGGTCGATTGTCGAATCGGCTTCCCCCGACTCATCTGAACCAAGCCAACTGAGAGCTTGGGCGAGTCTTTTTCTCGCTCTATGAAGTCGAACCTTCGCAGTCGCCTCCGAGATGCCGAGCTTCTCGGCGATCTCTTGGTGGGCAAAACCGTAGACATCTCTCAGCACGACCACACTGCGAAGCTTGGAGGGGAGCCGCTTCAACTCGGCCTCGATATCAAATCGAACTGCCACCCAGTGCATCAGGGAGTCCTTCTCCTCAACGTCACTTCGGTCGATGTCGGAGGTCTCACTCAGTGGTCTCTCTCGCAACTTCTTGCGAAGATCGGCTAGGTGGGTCGAGGCACAGTTGGAGACGATCCTGTACATCCATGTCTGGAATGAAGCCTCGCCTCGGAAACGTCTCAGCGATCTGAAGGCACGGAGGTAGGCCTCCTGCAGAACGTCTGAAGCATCCTCCAAATTGCCGACCAGCTTCAGCGCCAGCGACAGATTCTCCTTATATGTCATCTTGACGAGTTCGCCGAAGCACTCATTGTCGCCCTGTTGAGCGAGTTCGAGATAGCTGTCGAGTGCTTCGCTGCGATCCGTCACGAGCAGCTCAGACCTATCGAGTCTCTTTGTGCAACGTGTGCTGGCGCTCCCAGCTGCAATACTTCTTCATCTCAATACGCTCACGATCGTTCTGCTTGTTCTTCGTCGTGATGTAGTTACGACGCTTGCACACTTCGCAAGCGAGCGTGACTTTGATACGCTTTTCGTTCTTTGCCATTAAAACCAAACCCCACTCGGGCTAAAAATCTGACCTCTTGAGCATAGCCCCGAATTTGGCCACCTCGCTACGAATATGCACAGACCGAAGCAATCGGACCAAACATTCAAGTCGATACTCACCCCGACCAACCCAGACTACTGCTGCCCATAGGTCCAACTGCTTTCATACCCACCGAGGGATCTCGCCTACGAGGGCAGCAAAAAGGGGCTTTCAAAGTTCATGGCGCTTGGACCGGGTCTAATTCGGCCTACCTGCCGATGACTCATCCCGCTCTAATGGAATTGGAGTGGAAGAAGTGACACAGGTAGATCAGAGTTCTCGATCCGCCAATGCACCCGTAACGCCATAGGCCCCAACCCAATTATTCCGATGGGCCCCACATCGGAGGATCTGAGCTATCCCCGGGGCGGTGACGCCCCTCGAGCAGGGATGCAGGCAATATCGATCCTTCTCCAAAGCGACGCTTTATGTCATTGACAGTCTTTTCGAGCGCCTCGCTCCGTTCGTCGAACCAGTAATCCAGTAGCGACAACTGCACAGATCGGTTGTCGCTCAACTGGGAAAGCGATGCACCAAGAAGTCGTACCCCATCGACGGCTGAAAGGGGCGGGATCAGAGCACGTAGGCGATCAAGGAGAACCTTCCTGGACCTGGTCGGAACATCCAATGTCACTGAGCGGGTCACAGTTCGGAAGTCGGAAAATCGGATCTTGAGAGTGATGGTTCTTCCGATCAACCCTTTCGCCTCGGCCCGAGAGGCCAGTGAGTCCGCTAGAAGGGATACTTCGTGCGTGATCTGAGATAGACCATATAGGTCAGATGCGTAAGTCTCTTCATGGCTAATTGACTTGGCTGATGCGTGAGCGATAACCGGGTCAGTATCTATACCTTCGGCAAGTTCTTTAAGCTTTGCAGCCCGCGTACCAAAGGCAGCTCTAAGTCTTGAGTCCGACGCACGCCTCAAGTCTCCGATGGTCGCGACCCCCATCTTTCTGAGCAGCTCGAGACTCTTTGGACCCACTCCCCAAAGCTCGCCAACCGAAAGTGGTGTGAGAAACACCACCTCCTGTCCGGGCCAGACGACCTCGATACCCTTGCCGGGACGCACTACGCGACCCGACACCGACGGTTTTGCTCGACGGGACGCAAGCTTTGCTATCTGCTTGGTTGTACCGACGCCAACGCAGACAGAGAGGTCCAGCTCTGCTTTGACTCGTCGCCTAATCTCGGAGGCAATCGTTGGCGGAGAGCCGAATAGTCGTCGAGCGCCACCAACGTCGAGGAATGCCTCGTCTAACCCTATCGGTTCGAACTCATCGGTGATCGAACTCAGCACTATGTGGAAACGTTGGGAAATGGCTGCATATCGGCTATACCTACCGCTAAGGAAGATACCTTTGGGGCAGGCTCTCCTCGCAGTGGCCATTGGCATCGCTGAGCGAACGCCCCAGACCCTCGCCTCGTAACTTGCGGCGGCCACAACCCCCCTTCCACCAGTACCGCCAACAATCACGGGCTTTCCAGCAAGAGACGGATCATCGAGAATCTCGACGGCAGCAAAAAAGCAGTCGAGGTCGGCGTGAAGAATCGCCCTCCTGCTATCCCAAGGCCGCTCCATGAGTCGATCCTATCGAAACTGATTCGGTGGGGAAGTAGGTCGGCCAAGGGAACTCGGGTCCGTTCAGCCACGGAGGTAGGCCGATCAAGTCGAGGCGCGCCATCCCATAGATCAGAAGTCACCAGTCTGAGCCAAAGTACACAAAGTACTCATCGGACCTAAGCTGTCGAGGAGCAGCGATATTCTGCGTTGGCAAAGCCGAGTAAACATGGTCTAAGGGCCTACTCCAAAGTAGGAGTCCGGCATCAAGTGTCCCGGAAAAGCCGAAATAGTACTAAGACCAGGGTCGGCACCTTCCGGAAGAGATGGTAGCGGCGGTCGGGCTCGAACCGACGACCTCACGATTATGAGCCGTGCGCTCTCACCAACTGAGCTACGCCGCCATCAGAGCCCCCTGTCGGAATCGAACCGACGACACCAGCCTTACCATGGCTGTGCTCTGCCGACTGAGCTAAGGGGGCGGCTCGATAAATACTACCGTCCCCGCCCCCCGGTCACTCCATATCTCCGCACCGATATAAGTGGCCAGCCGAACCTTGGACACCGGCTCTACCCAAAACGATCGTATATCCGAACCTTGGGTAGTGGACAAATCCCCACAGAATTCATCGAGTCGAACCGAACTCCGCGGGCCAATGGAGTGGTACTGCGATCCGGTACTCTAAACAGATGGAGATTAGGACCGTTGAGGATGGCGATGCGAAACAGATCGTCGACATTTACAACAGTGAAGTTCTCAACTCGACTGTCACACTCGACATCCGTCCACGTACACAGGAGCAACAACTGGTCTGGATAGGTCATCATGTGGGTATCCATCAAGCACTTGTGGCAGTCGAAGGCGACCGCGTTCTTGGTTATGCATCTCTGTCGCCATACAGGATGAAGGCGGGTTACTCAGGCACGGTCGAAGATTCCATCTATCTCCACAGCAACTATCGCGGCCGCGGAGTTGGCAAGCTGCTACTCACCGCTCTCATGGAGACGGCACAAAAGAGCGGTTTCCATACCTGCATGGCAAGGATCGTAGCCTCGAACAGGGCATCATTCGAGCTCCATCGGAGCTGCAACTTCGAGCTGGTCGGAATCGAGCGGGAGGTTGGCAGGAAGTTCGGAAGGTGGCTCGACGTGACCCTTATGCAGCGAATGCTCCGCTAGGACTACTCAGTCGATTGCCGCCCAGCAGTACCACGCAGCGATCGACCTGTAGGGCCTGAATCGCTCTCCCTCGACCATTAGCTGCTTTGGCTTCAACGGCTCCTCAAGCCCCATCAGCTTGGCGTGTCCTTTCCGGACGCCGAGATCGTCCACGGGCCAAACATCCATCCGGCCAAGATGGAACATCAGGAACATCTCCGCACTCCAGCGGCCGAGACCCCTCTGTGACGAGATCATATCTATGATCTCGTCGTCTGCCATATGGTCAAGGTCGTCCAGCTTCAGGTCGCCATTCTTGGCTGAGTTCGCCAGCGAGACAAGTGCGAGGGTTTTCTGACCCGAAAAACCCATGGGCCTGATCCCATCGAATCCGAGGGCGATGATCCGATCTCTGCTCACCACTCCCCCGCAAGCCGAGCGGAGCCGTCCTAGGATCGTGTTGGCTGCCTTCGATGAGAGCTGCTGATTTGCTATGGCGTTCACCAATACGTAGAAGGGGTCGCTACCTTCTGGATTCGCTGCGTCGTCCGCCAAGCGCACTGGGTCATCATATCTACTGAAGGTAGGGTAGCCATGTATATCCAGCATTCCACTTAACGTCGGTACCAGCTCGAAAAACCGGTCCGCCGCAAGCTTCATCTCCTCCGAATGCTCACCCACATTGACCCCACATCCACGGCAAAGGCGAACTCAATTAGAATCCGCATCCCGGTAGAGGCCGACCGCATGCACGACTCTGTAGACCGCATCGTCGATGATCCTATTTCCGACTTGACGGATGGATGGGGGGATCTTTGGAACTTTGGTGGCCACGATCAGCAGGACCACTAGCGCCAAGGTGAAGTAGAGGATCCACGAGACGATCGAGGGACCGCCGGGAATTCCAAGAACTATCGCACCAATGGAGATTACCACTGTGCCCCAAGTGGTGAGCTTGCCAGGCGCACAGGCCAGAACGACCAAGCCCCAAGCCAAGTACCATGGCTGTATTACCGGCCCGAGTACCACCACGGCCACCAGCGTTATACCAATAAATCGAACTATGTTCCTGCGTTCCGACGTCAGCAACAGGCCGGCCCCGATCAGACCCGCGGCAAGCAAGCCGACGAGACGGAACACAGCAACCCAGGTGGAGAAGTGAATACCCAGTCCAAGTAGACCTGAGATTGCATCGGCAATCTCTGCGAGCGCCGCAGTAGGTGCAACCGAATTCACGACGGCTCCCGGGGTCGACAACGCCAACAACCAGCCCCAGCCGAGTCCCGAGATGTACTTAAGTGCAACAAAGACCGCAGCCGTGATCACGATGGCTATCACGGCGCCTCTCACCCTTTTGCTGAATCTCGTCGCGCCCGTCCAGTTGTAGCCGATGAATCCGATCGCTACGATCGCCGGAGCCTTCACGGCTGCGCCGAGTGCGGCAAGAATGATTGCAAGTATCGGCTTACCCTCAAGGTAGTACGCAATCGCAGCGATCATCAGGCCAATCATGATCGAGTCATTGTGTCCCGACGAGATCAGATGGAAAAGTACCAGTGGATTCAGCGCCACCAAGACGAACGCTAGGTTTGGACTCTTTCCGAGAGATGCAGCGATGCGGGGCGCGAATTTGGCCGCCAACACCGCTCCGGCGAGTGCAAGGATCCTGAGCCCGAGGACGGTCGTGAGGGGATTATGACCAACCACCTTGACTATCAGTCCGTCTATCCATAGGAAAAAGGGGCCGTAAGGTGCCTTGGCTCTGCCCCAAAAGGGATCAACGGTCGCCAGGAAAGGATCTTTTCCTAGGGCGATCGGTCCGTAGGAGTAGGGATCGATCCCGGTCGCCACCATCTCGCCCTGCGCCGCATAGGAGTAGACGTCCCTGGAGAACAGCGGGCCGGCGATCATCAACGGTATGACCCACGCCCAAAACGCTACCCAGAGTGCCCTTGGAGATATCGCACGTCCCTGCCGGATCAGCCGTATCACCTTGACCCACACATAGCAGATCAGCGCCACGCCAACATATACGAGCCATCTTGAGAGGAACTCGACCAGGGAGTTGCCCGGAAGCGGAGTGGAAGGGACTCCCAAATACCATGACCCGGGGATCTTTGAGGTGAATGGGGAGTTGTGCTGTAGCGAACCGACAAGTACTAGGACCGAACCGAACGAGCCGATAACAATTGGTTCGATGAACTTGCCAGTGGTAACGGTCTCCCCGTCCCCCGTACGCTCAACACGCCAAGTTACAGGGCTCAAGCCCATCAACCGCATCGGCCCCTCATGCCCCCAATTCCCAGCGGAACGAACTCAAACTAATCCGAATAGTGAGACTACATGTGGCCCCTTGAATGTGTCCACCGTGGACCCAGACATCTCTCATGATAACACTGGTGGGCCGGGAGGGATTTGAACCCCCGTAGGCATAGCCGGCAGATTTACAGTCTGCTCCCTTTGGCCACTCGGGCACCGACCCCTGAATAATCAGGATATCCTAACGTGTTATGCCTACATTCGATGTTGTCTCTGAAGTAGATATGCAAGAAGTGAAAAACGCTGTCGATCAAGCTAGCCGAGAGGTCGCCAACCGTTTCGATTTCAAGGACACCGATTCGACCATCGAGATTTCTGCCAGCGAGCTGAAGCTCGCCTCCTCGACCGAGGACAGGCTCAAGGCCTTGGTGATCGTGCTCGAGGAGAAGCTCGTAAAGAGGCAGGTGTCGCTAAAATCGCTCGATCGCGGCCCGGTCATCGAAGGTAGCCGTGGCGCTGTGCGGCAGACTATCAAGGTCGTCGCTGGTATCTCATCCGACAAAGCCAAAGAGATCTCGAAATTCATCAGAGAATCGGGAATCAAAGGCGCTGTTCCATCCATCCAAGGCGACCAACTCAGAGTCCAGTCAAAGAAGAGGGATGATCTCCAAGAAATTATTCAGCTTCTCAAGGAGCACGAGTTCGATATACCTTTACAATTCGTCAACTTCAGAGATTAGGTTCTGTCGGCGGGACTGGCCACGCCAAGGTAGCTAGTCCGATACAACTCATTTCGGTAATAACTTTCGGGTCATCGTCCAACACCAATCTGATGACAACCCCTTCGTTGATCAGTCTTGTCGCCATGTCGGACTTGAACATCTCAGCCGGACGCCTATCTGAATCCTCTCGCATGATTAGGGCGGCCCAGATATCGAAGTATTTGACCAACCAATTCGAGGTTTCGTCTGCAATCCTCATTGGCCTTCCAGTAAGGAAAACAAGATGAAAGTCCCGCTGCAACGCTCTCGCCAATTCAATGCCACCTGCTAGTGGGGGGTCCTCGGCCGCCAGCCGGAAGAACTCCTCCCACTGCTTCGTACTCCCGTTCACGAGGTGTTCCCTCCAGGTCGCGTCCGCAAGAACACCATCGATGTCGCAGAGCACGACCTCTGACCCCGCCCCGATCATCGAAAGACCACGGCCACTCGGACCGACTATTAGGTTGTCTATCCCAAGCATCTGCGCACTCGACATCCACTCCTCAAATCCGTTACAACTTCGACGGCCCAAACAAACAAAATCAGATGTCGCGTCTACGCCCTCTGTGTTCCATGACCGATATCCAACTGAAACTAGGGGCGGCACTCCTTGGGAGCAGCCATTACACAACGGACTTCGCGCGCTGTTGATCCGGTCACCGTCGCTCAGCTGCGTCACAGCTGGATAGCCTGTATGAAAAAGGTAGGTGTGCGGCTTGAACTTCAGTAGTTCTCCGGGCCAGCTTCAGCCGACGCCTTGGTGTCCCCCGAAGCTGGAGCTGGTGATCAATCCGAGACAGCGCCTAGTAGTGTTATCCGACCTCTACCTAACCGAATGTCGAGATGGCACGCCAGTCCAGCCATTTGAATCGTTGGGCAGGCACATCGCATTGGCACTGTCGGACTGGCAGGGTGACGGCCACCTCGTGATTGCCGGAAACCTCTTCGACCTAACTGCGGGGCGCGATTTGAATCCGGATTCTCCCGACGGAGACTTCGAACCGACTGTCGCTCAAATCCTTTCTTCAAATGTCGAAGTAGCTGATCTCTTGAAGGGATTTAAGGAGATCCATGCTGGCGAGATCGTGGTCATTCCAGGAGCTCGGGACTCCAGAATCGCCTGGGACGCGACACTCGCCAAGGAGCTACACGAGATAACGGGCTGCAGCTTCGCCTTAGAAGTCGAGGCCGCCATATCAACTGCGTCCGGCATGGAAAGGGTCCTCATAAGGTCCGGCAGAGAGTTCGATGATCGTTCCCGTCCAAAAGACCCATACTCGCTAGGCGATACCCCGTGGCTCGCCCACCAGCTTCAAGAGCTCGTTCCCAGGTTGAGTCCCAAACCAAGCTCAACGCTTTGGGGCATGAGCCGTTTGGAAGATCCGGAGGAGTTGTCGAAGCTAGCGGCCTCACAGATCGTATTCAAGAAGGTCATCCGATACGGATCATTCGGACTAATCCCGCTCGCAGCAGCACTGCTACTTCGAATACCGCTCGCTCTCAGCCTCCCTGGCGTGTCGCGCCTGAGGCACCTCCGGATACTGGGTCAGATCAAATTTGAACTGATCGGCGCTACAACCCTGATCGATATATTCATCCTTCTGGCGGTTGTATTGTTCGTAACCAGACGCGTCTACTCCTCACTTGCACAAAGCGATTTAGCCCCGACACAGGGGCGAGATAAAAATCTCAAGGCCCGACTCGAAACAGAGAGGCTGGGTACCGTCGGCTACATTGGCTTCGTATGCGGACATAGTCTCCAACCCGAAATCACCGCCGTTGGTGATGGTTTCTACGCAAATACCGGAGCAGTTCTCACAAGTCTCGGACGGACCAAGGCTCGGCTTGGTCTCCCGGACTACTTCTGTCAGGTTGCAAAGGTGACGTGGTTGGAAGTTGACGCGGGCCCCACAATCCACGCCAGGCTCGTCGGATTCAGTCCCGAGATACGCCGGCCACCTTCAGATCGGATCTTTCCGATCTCAATTCCAAGCCTTCCACGAGATGCCACCACGCTCGGAAGCTTCCCAAACGGGGCGGACTACCCCGACATCGACCAGAAGGAGCTAATCAGACTCATCAGGCCGAGGCGGATTGCACACGTTGCGACCTTGGGCCTTGGTCTGATAGACCTTGTCTCGGCTCTGACTCCCCCGTTGAGGAGCAGGCTCCGCACCGTATTGGAGTTCCTGCCGTCGACCGTAACCACTTTCGCCGACGCAATAACGGCGCTGATAGGGGTGGTACTACTCGGCCTCTCCTACGGAATATCGAAAGGACAGCGTCGTGCGTGGATCGTGGTAACCGCAGCGATCTCCGTGGGAGTAATCTCCAACATAGCCAAAGGTGGGGATTTCGAGGAGTCTATCGGACTCGCCCTCTTGCTTCTTTACCTCCTCATGCACCGGGACTCCTTTGCCCAGAAAGGCAACTACCAACGCATCCCGATGCGGGCGTTGCGAACGGTCCTCCTCCTAGGTTTGACCTTTGCGATCGGCGCAACCTCGATTCTCATCTACGACGCAATCGGTCACGGGCTCCGCTCAATCAGTGTCTCTGGTGCCCTTTTAGCCAGCGAATCAAGAATGGTCGGTGCGCCGTCGGTCACTCTCCCCAACCTACTCAACCAATTCATATCGCCGGGCCTGTTCACGGCGACTATCGCCATCGGTGTCTACTTGGTCGCTGGCCTATTCCTGCCCTACGTCTCAGAGATATCTGGAGGGGTGCTCAGACGGGACACCAAGACCGAAAGCACAAAGGAGGAGATCGTCGAGCTCTACTCCAGGGGGACACTCGACTACTTCGCTCTGCGAGACGACAAGGACCACTACATAGCCCACAACAGCCTTATCGCTTATGCAAACTACGGTCAGACCTGCCTAATCTCCCCTGACCCCATCGGTCCCGATACAGGATCAAGAGAAGCGCTTTTGGAACTGGTCCGCACGCTTCGATCCGAAGGAAAGTCCCTCGCTGTGCTAGGAGCAGACGAGCGATGGTTGCCGACTTACAGGAGCATCGGACTGCACGCTTACTACATAGGTGATGAAGCGATAGTAGACGTCAATGGGCTGTCGCTTGAAGGCAAGAAACACAAGGGTCTACGCCAGGCGGTCAACAGGGTTCGAAAGTACGGATACACCGTTGAATTTCACTCACCTTCCACCGTAACAGACGAGCTGAAAGAGCAGGTCATAGAGGTGATGACTAGGTCTCGTCGGGGAGATGTCGAAAGGGGCTTCTCCATGACACTGGGTCGGGTCATGCAGAGTCAGGATCACGACCTGCTCGAGACCATCTGCCTCAGTCCAGAGGGGAAGGTCGTCGGATTCTGCCAGTGGGTACCTGCACCAGGAATTGACGGGTATTCACTCGATCTGATGAGGCGTGACACTGGAGAGCATCCCAACGGTCTGATCGATTTCATGATTGTTGAAACCATCGAATATATGAAACAGTCTGGTAAAAGCGCCCTCAGCTTGAACTTTGCCACTATGCGGGGAGTACTTGCGGGCGAGCGAGGTGACGGAGTGAGCCAAAAGCTGGAACGTATGGTACTAAAGCGTTTGAGCGATTCTATGCAGATCGAATCACTCTGGAGATTCAACGCCAAATTTGACCCTCGCTGGGCTCCTAGATACCTCGTATACGACAAGTTGGAGGACCTGCCCTCGGTGCTCATGGCGGTCGGCAAGGCGGAGTCATTCTGGGAACTGCCGGTCCTTGGTCGCTTTCTCAATTCCGATGGATCGACGCAACGAAAAAGCAGCAGCGACGAGTCCGTTGAGGCGTGACAGTGCAAGAACCGAAATAGGCAGCACACCGCCGACTTTCTACTCGCCCTGTATCATTCCACCCAGCCTTCCAACTAAACGCCCTCAGGTCCAAAGAGTGCGTCTAGGTTAAAGCCTCGGATTGGGGAGGCAACTGTTGGCCGGCTTTATCTTTTGTCCGGGTCGGGGAACAGCACAAAGATGATCCGTCAAAAGCAATACTCTTCAGCGCTGAACTTCTGTCAGTGCAGAAGCGTCGCCTGATGCGCAAAGCTCACCAACGGAGAAGAGAATACACCGAAGAATATGGTGAAGGCCATTGCGATACCGATCCCCACCAGCGTTGCAACTGGCGGTCGGTAGGTGTCTACAACCGACTCTTCCGCAACCATGAGATCGCCTAGCTGACCCTGTTCGTCTCCGTCTGAAGTGGCCCCCTCAATGGCCGACACGTCCATTGCCGATCCGGAACTGGCAGTAGCCAGTTCTCCTCGATCCGCGTAGATGGCAAATGCCATTCGCAAGTAGAAGAAGACCGCCACCACTGCAGTCATCATCGCAACCACTGCTAACCAGTAATCCCTATTCTGCACCGCCGCCGATATAACGGAGAACTTCGCCAAGAAGCCCGTCGTGAAAGGTGCTCCGGCCTGGGCCACTAGGAAGACCGCCAGTGTAAGTGCCAAGACGGGGCTTCGTCTCGAAAGGCCGCGCAGTCCTGAGACAGGAAGGGTACCCTCGAAATTTCCTTGGGAAGCCGAGACCAGCGAAACGACACCGAACGTACCGATAATCATCACTGAGTAGGCAAAAAGGTAGTACAGCGAATCCGAGATTCCCTGTGCAGAGACCGAGCTTAAACCGATGAGAATGAACCCAGCATGGTTGATGGATGAATAAGCAAGCATCCGCTTGACGTCTCTCTGGGTGACCGCCAAAACTGCGCCTATGACCATGGACGCAACAGAGAGGGCCATTACCTCGGGTCTCCAGTCCAGGCTAAGGGTGGAGAATGGCACATAGAAGATGCGAAGCAGTGCAGCGAAACCGGCGGCCTTTGCGACACCAGCCATGAATCCAGTCACAGACGTCGCAGCGCCCTGATACACGTCTGGAGTCCAGAAGTGGAAAGGAACAGCAGCGACCTTGAAGCCGAGTCCAACGAGAATCAGCGTCATGCCAGCCAGCAGTACCCCATTGGAGGTGAGGGTATTGCGGGCGAGGAACGACGAGATCTCCGCCAGGTTCGTAGAGCCGGTTGCCCCGTACACCAGGGCGATCCCATAGAGGAAGATCGCCGAGGAGAAGCTCCCAAGTATGAAGTACTTCATGGCTCCCTCCTGCGAGGGGGCCTTAGATCGCTCGAAACCGACAAGCACATAAAGGGCGATCGACAAAATCTCAAGACCCAGGAAAACGACTATCAGGTCGTTGGCAGAGGCCATGAACATTGCACCAGTCGAAGACAGCAGCAAAAGGCTCGAGAACTCTGGTCCCCGTGTTCCCGCTCGATAGAAGACTCCTTGGGCAACAAGAAGGCTGAGCAGCAGACTCACCGAGATCAGCACCATCAGGAAGGTGGAGAAACCATCCTGTGCTATCGCGCCTGCCACCTGGGCAGTAGCACCATGGCTTCTGACTTCGTCGAAGAGGTGATAACTCCAAAAGCCTGCAACGGCTGAGGCAACTACACCTACCGCAGTATATGGCCAGGTCAACTCACGCTTGTGCGTGAGCGAAGACCCCACCAGGCTTACCAATGCAGCACCTGAAAGTATGAGTTCAGGGGCGATCGAGGAGTAGTCGATGTATGGCAACTGAATCTTTAGCGTTGAAGCCACAGTCAACATGATCACGTGCATCACTTTGTCACCGCCGCTGGTGCCGAGGAACCAACTACCACAGTCTGGCTGGGAGTATGTGACATCTGATTCATAAGCGAGTACACCGTCGGATTGATTCGATCGAGGAAGGGCTTCGGATAGATGCCAATGAATACGATCAACAAGAGCACCGGCGCCATGACCGCAAGCTCCTTTCGCCGCAGGTCAAGGAATGGAGTATCGCTCTCATCTTTCCTGTGGAACACCTTCTGATAGGCCCAGAGAAAATAGATGGCCGACAAGATCACACCCGTGGTTGCAACCACGGCCCACCACCTGTGGGTGGCGAAGGTCCCTAGGAGGATGAGAAACTCCCCGACAAACCCATTGAGGCCTGGAAGTCCTATCGATGCCATGACGACGACGGTAAACACGCCCGCGAAGATCGGAGCTTTTGCCTGTATCCCCGACAGTTCCAACGTGGAGGTCGTGTTTCGGCGTTCATAGACAAGACCAACCAACAGGAACATGGCTGCGGTATACAGTCCGTGGTTCACCATCTGGAGGACGGCTCCAGAGATACCCTCTGTACTGAGTGCAAAAAGCCCCAGCACTATGAAACCCATGTGCGACAGCGAGGAGTACGCCACCAGTCGCTTCAGGTCCTTCTCTCCCGCAGCGACGATGGCACCATAGACAATGCCAATCACCGCGAGGGTTAGGAGGAGTGGCGAAAGTGCCTTCGCTGCTTGTGGAAATAGTTGGAAGTCGAATCTGATTATGCCGTAGGTACCTAGCTTTGCCATCACTCCGGACAGAATCATCACGGTCCCGGTAGGAGACTCGCCATACGCGTCAGGTGACCAGGTATGGAAAGGAAAGATCGGTGCCTTTACGGCGAAGGCAGCGGTGAATGCCAGGAACAGCCATTTCGCCGTCGCCGAAGACATCGCGGTAGCGACGAGCTTGGGGAGCTCAAAGGTGAGCACTCCAGTCTGAGCCTGATGGATGAAAACGAGGGCCAAGATTCCAATGAGCAGGAAGGCCGACCCCAAGAAGGTGTAGACGAAGAACTTGATCGCCGCCTTACCTCTGTCCTTGTAGCCCCAGCCACCAATCAGAAAGTAGGTCGGTATAAGGGTGAGCTCGAAAAGGACGAAAAAGCCAAAGAGATCAATCGCCAAAAAGCTACCAATGCAAGCTGCTTCGAGAAGGATCATCCAAGCCACATACGACTTCTCATCCCGCTTCTCCGTCGCGCCAAACATCGCAATGACGAACAGGAATGTCGTCAGAAGTATGAGTACGAGCGAGATCCCATCGATACCAAGTGACCAAGAGATCCCAAAGGTTGGAATCCAGCTGTGGGTAGAGACCATCTGGAATCCACCTACTCCACTTTTGAAGCGGGTAGCCATGACAATGGAGATGATTAGCAGTGCCACCGATACCAACCTGCCACTGCCACGCACAAGTCGCTTGGAGGCATCCGAAGGATATAAGGCGATGACCGCTGCGGCCACGACTGGCACAAAAATGAGTGTGTTCAGATAGGGAAACACCTAGAGATTCTCCTTAGTTGCGCACTGCTTCGTGGTCGCCGGACAAAGATAAGTTCGCATCACGATCCCGCCCTTGCCACCGCATAGCCGAGCAGTACCACTGCTCCAAGGGCTATACCCAGCGCGTATGTCCTTACGTACCCGGTCTGAACTCGCTTTAGAGCTCTCGACGTAAGAGCGATGAGACTCGCAAGCGACATCACTATTCCATCGATCAGCCGTTTGTCCACAACTTCGTCCATCGTTAGGGCAAGAGCAGTAGAGGGCTTGGCAAACAGGGCATCGTATGCAGCATCTATTCCCCACGCCCTCTTCAGAAGTGCCGGCTCAAGCGATGGCTGATCCCACTTCGTCCTCCACAGAGATACTGCGATGGAGATTCCGATGACTGCGAATACCGCGTCCAATCCGCCAAGAATCACTTGGGCCGTTCCGGAGAGCGTGTTGGGCGCAAGCGCCGAACCGAACACCGGAGAAAGCCAGTTCTCCAACACCCTGGTCGAATTGGAGAAAGGCAGATTGAGCACGCCACCTACTACGGCTGCCGCAGCAAGAATCACAAGCGGCCATGTCATGATCTTTGGCGACTCGTGCGGAGTTTCGAGGTGTGTATCCCCCTTGGTTTCGCCGTGGAGTTCTGACTTCATTGTGGCAGTCCACCTCGGCTTGCCGTAGAAGACGAGCAGGACCTCTCTGCCCATGTAATAGGCGGTTAGTACTGCCGTCACAGCCCCGACGAACCAGAGATATGGACTCTTCTGATACGCAGCTGTAAGCACGTCTCCTTTTGACCAGAATCCCGAGAAGGGGGGGAATCCGGCAATTGAGAGCCATCCAATGATAAAGGTCGCAGAGGTGATCGGCATTAGTCGTCGCAGTTGCCCCATCCTCTTTATGTTCTGCTCGTCGTGCATGGAGTGTATTACCGAGCCGGCACCGAGGAAGAGAAGCGCCTTGTAGAACGCGTGGGTGATCATCAGAAAGATCGCGGCAACGTAAGCACCCGTTCCGATGCCGAGCATCATATACCCAAGCTGAGAAACCGTGGAGTACGCCAGCACCTTTTTAATGTCATCCTGAGATGTCGCTGCCGCTGCGGCAACGAACGCAGTTGCAACTCCTACAACGGAGATCACCGTTCCTGCAGTCGGGGCGAGATGGAGTATCGGAGATAGTCGCGCCATCAGATACACACCTGCAGTCACCATGGTTGCAGCGTGTATCAAAGCAGAGACCGGTGTAGGACCTTCCATCGCGTCGACTAACCACGTAAACAGCGGTAGCTGGGCAGACTTTCCTGCAGCCGCAAGAAAGAAGAGCAGCATGATTGCCGTCGCAGTCCCCTTCGAGAACGTAAGCGAATGGCCAAATAGATCGATGTAGTTGAGAGTGCCAACCCACTTGAAAATAAGGAACATTCCGAGCAGGAATCCGAAGTCACCGATCCTGTTCACCACGAAAGCCTTCTTGCCGGCTGTGGCTGCACTGGGACGCTCGAACCAGAAAGATATCAGCCAGTAGCTACAGGCACCGACTCCCTCCCAGCCGAGAAATGCGAGTGGAAGGTTGCCAGCCAAGACAAGCATGAGCATCGAGAAGACGAAGAGGTTCAGATAGACGAAGAACTGGTGAAAGCGCGGATCGCCCTTCATGTAGCCGATCGAATATCCATGGATCAAAGTCGCTACACCGGTGACGAACAGCGCCATGGTGATCGAAAGTGGGTCCAAGTAGAGGTCCATGCCCAGATGGAGTCCACCGACGGAGATCCAGCTGAAGAGGTGCTGGACGTGGACCCTTGAGGTGCCTGGCATCGACCTCAGTCCGGCCCAAGTAATAAGGGTCGCTATAAATGCGAGAAACACCGCAATTGTCCCCAACCAGCCTGCTCTTGGATATCCAAGCCTCTTGCCGAATAACAGCAGGAGGACGAAGCCGAGAAGCGGAAGCGCAGGAATCAGCGTTACGTAAGAGACCATCGAATCAGCCCTTCAGAAGGTGTAGGTCGTCGGCAGTTGCATTGGCCTTCCGCCGAAATATCGAGACGATGATTCCGAGTCCAACCACGACTTCCGCCGCAGCCACGACAAGAACGAAGAAGACCAGCACCTGTCCGCCAATGTCGCCGAGCATCCTCGAGAATGTGACAAGAGTAAGGTTCACGGCGTTCAGCATCAACTCGATACACATGAACATGATCAAGACATTGCGGCGGATCAGCAGACCGAGGGCACCCATCGAAAAGATGACCGCGGCCAAGGTCAGGAACCAACTTCCAGGTACCGTCATGACAAACTCCCCTGCTCGGTCTGCTCATTGGCTTCTGCGGCGTCTTCGGCTACCTCAGGATCAACTACTACCTGCTGTGGACCACTGCTCCTTCGAGCGAGAACCACTGCACCGATCACGGCAATCACCAAAAGGGCAGAGGTTGCCTCGAATGGGAGGAGGTAGGTGGTGAAGACGGCCCTGCCAAGTTGAACAATGTTGCTGGCAGAGTTATTTGTGGAACTGGTTACGCCTTTGGCACCCGTTGCCCAGTTCGTTCGGGCTAGCAGACTGATCTCAAGTAGAGCCAGTACCGCTGCAACCACGGCGAGCGGCCTTTGCGCTTTCAACGTCTCCTTCTGTATGACCTCTTTGCGATCAACACCCAAGAGCATGATCACGAATAGGAAAAGGACCACAATTGCCCCGGCGTAGACGATGATCTGGACTGCTGCTAGGAACTGCGCCTGCTCCTCAATAAAGAGAATTGCGACAGAAAACAGGGTCATCACCAACATCAGAGCCGAATGAACCGGATTCTTCAGGAGAATTACCCCGCCAGCACCCACTAGCGCTGCAACGGCGGCGAATAGGAATGTGATCAGGTCAGGTAGGGCTATCGGGACCGTGGCAATCAACACTATTTCACCCTCCCGCCGAACTCTTTGGCGATTCGATCCGCCTTGTCCTGACGAATCCTGAAAAGCGGACTGGCTTCTTCCTCTGGGAGATCACTCTGGCCAGTCTCTGGAGCACGTTCACCGTACCCCGCCTCTGCTGACCATTGAACGACTCCCTCGAAGGCCGCTTCACCGTTAGGCGCAGTTGCCCTCATCCAACCCGATGTGAGGAGCTCATCTCCGGCTTTCCAGTCTTCCCACGGAAGCATCTTCGGCGTACCGTCCTCGTCAACCAGAAGTTCACTCTTGGTATAGATGGCGTCCTCACGAGATCGGAAGGAGAATTCGAACAATTTCGATTCCGTTATCGCCTCAGTAGGACATGCCTCAACACAGAGGTCGCAGTGAATGCAGCGGAGAAAATTGATCTCATAGACGAATCCGAAGCGCTCTCCAGGTGACGTCGGCGAGTCTGGATCGTTGTCCCGGCCCCTGACGTGGATGCATCTCGCGGGACAGACGCCCGCACACAGTTCGCACCCGATGCACTTCTCCATTCCATCCTCATAACGGTTCAGAACGTGTCGTCCGTGGAACCGAGGTGGCTTAGGCCTCTTCTCCTCTGGATACTGCTTGGTTATTCGCGGCTCCCTCATCTGTTTAAGGGTCAACCTAAATCCACCGAGTGAATCAAACATTCCCACCGTCAGTTACCTCCACTCGTGGATGATTCGCCAACTGGTGGCCGTGTCACAATTTTCAGTCCAGGCGCGGCAGGTATGGCGATCGCCGATGGGAAACCGGAAGTGGCTGTTGGAGCAAGTCCGACATCGGAGGCGTCATTCAGTGCATCACCAACATCCATTGCCCTATAAAGAAGCACCGCCGATGCTAGCGAGAGCACCAAGATGCCAAATCCCAGCAACCTGTTGATCTGCATTCCAGCGACAACCAGAATCCAAGCCAGCGATATTGGTATCAGCACCTTCCAACCGAGGTCCATGAGTTGGTCGTATCGGAGACGTGGAAGAGCGGCCCTGAGCCAGACATAGAAGAAGAGAAACGCTATCGTCTTGACAACGAACCAGAGGACGGGCCAAAGCCAATGTAGGAACCTGGGGTCCGGCCCTGATGGACCTCCGAGGAAGAGGGTAACGATGATGGCAGACATCGTAATGGTATTCATGAACTCGGCCAGGAAGAAAAGGGCAAACCGGATCGAGGAGTACTCGGTGTGGAAACCACCGACTAGCTCCTGTTCCGCCTCCACCAGATCGAACGGCGGTCTGTTCAACTCCGCAGTGATCGCTATTACAAATACCAGGAACGGCACTAGGCCCAGCTGGACGAGGTTCCATTTCGGGAAGATGTGGAAGAAGTAGCCGGCCTGCGCATTGACCATGTCCCGTGTAGAAAGCGATCCCGTCACCAATACGACCGACGCAATCGAGAGTCCCATCGCCGCCTCGTAAGAGATCATCTGGGCTGAGGCCCTAACCGATCCGATTAGCGGGTATTTGGACCCCGAAGACCAGCCAGCGAGCATAACCCCGTAAACCGAGATGGTGGACATCGCCAAGAGAAAGAGTATCCCTATCGGCGGATCGACCACCTGGAGTTCAGTTGTGTGCCCGAAGATCTTCACCACTCCCCCGAGCGGGACGAGGGTGAACGTCAGGAATGCCGGAATGGTCGAAAGGTACGGAGCAAGTTTGAATACGAACCGATCCGAACGCTCGGGGATCAGGTCCTCCTTGAAGAAGAGTTTGATCCCGTCAGCGAGTGTCTGCAGTATGCCCCAAGGTCCGGCCCGATTAGGCCCGATCCGATTCTGCATATCGGAAATGACCTTTCGTTCAAACCAGATCATCAAAAGGACCGATACCATAAGAACCACGAAGGCGACCAGCACCTTCAGTACGATGATAAGTACGACCGCAAGGCTGATGCCGTGCGACAGAAGCGGGTCCGAGCCCATTACACACTCTCCAGCTTGATCGTCAACCTAAGGTTCTCACCTTGAATCACTCTTCTCGTCAACCCCGACTCGCCGTCTAGATCAACTACCACTACGCCGTCAGCAACCCCTCGATCCACGACCAACTCCAGATCGGGCAGTTCAGAAGTACCATTTGACAGTGTCACCTTGGAACCTGCGGCAAAGCCCATAGACGCAGCGGTCGACCCACCAACGGTCACCCTAGGAGCAGGCGCCAGTTCAGTCAAATTCTTGGATCGAACAAGCATCGTTCCACCGTCGAAAAGTCTTCGGCGCAGCACAGGCACTAGATCGCCAGATCCAATGGGGGCTACTTCGTTAGGTGTCGCCAAAAGGTCCAGCAGGTCACCACTTATCCTGCTGTCAACCGACTCAACTGCAGATGCGTTCGCCTCGATACCCGGATAGGCGTCCGAACCTCGACCAGTACCCGATGACGAAGGAGGACCAGAATGCTCCACGGAGATGATCCCTGGCGTAGCTACGGGATCAAGCGATCTGTTGGACGCTATGGAAACCCTTGAACGCCTCACCGGGACCAAAACGCCCTCACGGGTCCCCGGAGAGCCAAGTGCCTGCAGGCTAAGGCCACGGTGCAACGGAGACACCACGCTCAGTTCACGCCATACGTCGTGCATCGACTCGAATCCAAGATCTTCACCAATTGCTGCAGCGATCTCGACAGCGATCATCCACTCTGGCCGAGAAAGTCCAAAACTCACCAACTTCTGCCCGAGCAAGGAGATCCGCGACTCGACATTGGTGGTGGAGCCCATCCTCTCGGTGAAGGCAGCGGCAGGAAGGATGATACTCGCGAATCGGGTGGAGGCATTGGGAAGGGTCTCCACCGAAACTACAGTGCCAACCTTCGCCAATGCACGCTCGGAGAGTTCTGGATCCGGTGCATCCGATATTGGGTCGGCTCCAATTAGGAAGAGAACGTCAATCTCACCGTTGGCAGCCGCTGCAAGTATCTCAGGTGTTGAACGCCCGATTTGGGTAGGTACCTGCTTCCAAGCATCAATCAGCTCCTTGGAACCTTCTGTCAGTGCACAACGTCCCGGTAGGTGGCCAGGTACGAACCCCATATCTATCGCACCGTTGACGTTCGCCCTACGGAGACCCGAGAGCAGCTTCGAACCGGGCTTCGCATCTATCAGCGTGGCTATCGCCCTCTCCTGGTCCAGCGACGAACCAGCTTGGTTCATTCGACCGGCCAGGACGACAATACGGTTCGGATCTGCGCCAGCGATAATCGCCTTCGCCACAGCGATTGACGGATCGGAGGGCTCCTGTCCTGACTGTTCAACTAGGGAGCGAACTGTCGCTTCAACCTGGCCAGGAGAGACCACAATAGAAGCGGCAGCGTTCGGAGTAAGCGAAGTGGCAGCGTGGGTTAGTTCCACAATCTTCAGTCCGCTTGAGATAGCCGCCTCACGCAGGCGCAGGAAGAGTACGGGGAGTTCTTCCCTGATATCTCCCGACAACAGAACGAGAACCTCGGCGCCGACGGCGTCTGCAATGGTCGCCCGATTTGTGCGAGTAAGCAGTCGTGGATCAAGACCATCTCCCAACTGGGCATCTACAGAGTCAGTCCCGAAAATCGACTTCGCAAGCTTGGACCAGACGTATAGGTCTTCATTTGCGAGGTGCGCACCTCCGATTATGGCTATCGATTCCGGCCTCTTGCGCGCCCTATTGAGTGGTTCGGCAAGCTTGGCCATCGCCTCGGTCCAACTCGCCTCTTTCGCGGCTGTACCGTTACGTATCGTTGGCGTACCCAATCGATCCGAGGAGTTGACAGATTCGAATCCGAAACGTCCCTTATCACAGAGCCAGGAGTGGTTCACCGCCTCCGAATCGAGGCCAAGGTACCGAACCAGCTCGTTCTCTGAACTCTGGACGACGATCTGACAACCGACCGAACAGCCAACACACGTACTTTCTACCTGCTCCAGATCCCATGGTCTCGCCTTGAATCGATACGGAGTGGCAGTCAGAGCGCCTACTGGGCAGATCTGAACAGTATTCCCCGAGAAATACGAGGAGAACGGCTTGTCGGGGAAGGTGTTAACTTGAATGGAGCCACCGCGACCGATGAAGTTGATCAGCGCTTCGCCTGCGACATCGTCAGCGAAACGGGTGCATCTGTCACATTGGATGCAACGCTCGCGATCGAGGTAAACAAGCTTCGAAATCGGAATCGGCTTCGGATAGTGGCGCTTCTCCTCCACGAACCGGCTCTCACCCGGACCGTAGACAAAGGTCTGATCCTGCAGCGGGCATTCTCCGCCTTTGTCGCAAACCGGACAGTCCAACGGATGGTTGGCCAACAGGTACTCGAGTACACCGTCTTGCGCCTTTTTAGCTTTGTCCGAATTGGTAACGACCTCCATGCCCTCGGCGACGGGGAGGTAACAGGCCGGCTGCAGAGAAAAACCCCGCGGGCCCTTCACCTCTACTAGACACATCCTGCAGACCCCAACCGGCTCAAGCCGTGGGTGGTAGCAAAAACGTGGAATCAAAACTCCCGCCTTCTCGGCGGCAGCAATGATCATCTCTCCAGGCTTAGCCTGAATCTCATGGCCATCGACGACCAGCTTGACTGTTGCGTCGGAGTCATTCATACGGGCATCCACCCTCTTTGATATGGAGAAGGAATTCGTCGCGGAACATCCTTATCGCCGTTGCGACACTCGAAGGAATCGAAGGTCCAAGCACACAGATCGTCGTCTGTTGCGGGGGCCAGGAGACTCCTGGAACTATGTTGTCACAGAGGTCCATCAGGAGGTCTAGGTCCTCCTCTCGTCCGGACCCCGTCTCGATCCTGCGCATAACCTTCTCGATCCAGCTTCCACCTTCTCTACATGGAGTGCACTGTCCGCACGACTCCCGCGCAAAGAACTTGGCTATTCTCCAAGCGGCCCTGACCATGCAGGTACTATCGTCCATCACGATGATCGATCCAGAACCGAGCATCGACCCCACCGCTGCTACTTCATCTTGGCCGAGAAGGACGTCCAATTGATCTGGACCGAGCCAAGGCGCAGAGACACCGCCTGGAATCACAGCTTTGACCTGTCGACCAGGGGCTAGTCCTCCGCCCATCTCCGGATCGAATATCAAGTCCCTGAAGGTATTTTTGACCATCTCGAGTTCGTAGTTCCCGGGGCGAATGACATCTCCTGACAGGGCGAATAGTCGAGTTCCCCTAGAACGACCCACCCCGAGTTCGGAGAATTCTCCACCACCATTCATAACGATCCAAGGGAGATTCGACACCGTCTCGACGTTGTTCACAATGGTTGGCTGGCCGTACAGACCAATTACGGCCGGGAAGTACGGAGGCTTGATCCTCGGAAATCCCCGTTTCCCCTCAAGACTCTCGAGCAGGGCCGTCTCTTCACCGCAGATATACGCTCCGGCCCCAGGGTGAAGTACCAGATCAATGGAGAAATCAGAACCGAATATATTTCGTCCGATTGCACCATATTCATATGCCTCATTGATCGCGGCCTGAACCCTCTCCAGACCGAGTGCAAACTCACCACGGAGAAATATGAATATCCGAGCTGCTCCGATTGCATAGCCAGCGATCAGAGCACCTTCAACAAGTTGGTGCGGATCCCGCTCTACGAGCATGTGGTCCTTGAACGTCGCCGGCTCCGACTCGTCACCGTTGATCACGAGGTACCGTACGTCACTCTTTTTGAGCATCGACCACTTACGGCCCGCCTCGAATCCGGCTCCGCCACGGCCTAAAAGGCTCGCCTGCATAACCTGATCACGGATCGCTTCGGGAGTGAGGTCCAAGACGGCACGCTTGAGTGCCTGATATCCACCGGTTGCAAGATAACCCTGGAGGCCTACCGCTTCTGGATCGTCGACCCTCTTGGAAACGATCTTGAAAGGTGCCAATGTCATAACTGGTTTCCTCCAGCACCCTCTGCTTCGGCCTTGGCCCTTGCGCGCTCGGCCTCCAGAAGATCTCCCGATCGTCTGGCCTCGATGATCTCCGCAAGCGGCACAGCTATTCCGCTCGTTCTATGTACGCGGCTCAAAGTCCCATGGGGAGGCACGACGGCATCGAGCGCTCCACCTCGCAACTCCTCAACAAGGCTGTCGAAGCTCTCATCCCCAAGGGGGCCGAAGAACCGGTAATTGACCTGTACCGCCGGTGCTTTGTCGCAGTGGGCTATGCACTCCATCTCCTCGAGGGTGAACATCCCATCGTCAGTGGTTCCACCCGGCGCTACCCCAAGTGCTTGTTCAGCGTGTTCCAACAGCTCTTCTCCACCTTTGAGCAGGCATGCAATATTCGTGCAAACTCCGACTAAATACTTCCCTACCGGTTCGGTATGCAACATGTCGTAGAAGCTCGCTGTGCCAAGCACCTCGGCCGGCGTTATGCCAACCAATTCAGAGATCTGTTCCATCGCTTCCCTGGTCAGGTATCCATCCTGCTCCTGTGCCAGATGGCACAGCGGTATGGTGGCAGACCGCCTTTCAGGGTAAAGCTCGATGACCGCGAGTGCGCGTGTCTCCATATCAGGTGTGAACCTTGCCATCTATCTATCAACCTCACCCATAACCGGATCTACCGAAGAGATGATCGCTATTGCGTCTGCGATGAAGCCTCCATGCAAAAGCGGCGGAAGGCTCTGCAGATTAACAAAGGACGGTCCGCGAATGTGCATGCGATACGGCCTCGCCGAACCATCTGAGACCATGTAGCAGCCGAGTTCTCCTCGCGGGGATTCCACTGAAACGTAGACCTCGCCCTCTGGCACCTTGTAGCCCTCTGTATAGATCTTGAAGTGGTGGATCAAAGCCTCCATCGATTCGTCTATCCGCTTCCTTGGAGGCGGGGTGACCTTTCTTGACTGGACTTTGTAATCACCCTTCGGCATCTTCTCGAGAATCTGTCCAACGATACGAGTGGACTCAAATATCTCGTTCAACCTCACCGCGTACCTGTCGAATGTATCGCCGACACTTCCCACTACAACGTCGAACTCGACCTGATCGTAGTAGAGGTATGGCTTGTCCTTCCTTAGATCCCACGGAAGGCCAGTGGCTCTCAGAATCGGTCCTGTCGCTGACAGGGCCAATGCCTGATCGGTCGTCATCACACCAACGCCATCCACCCGACGGCGGAAGATCGGCTGACCAGTGAGCAGTTGATTGTATTCAGCCAATCTCGGCGGAATCGTATCGCAGATGACCGAGATGTCGTCCTCCCACCCATCCGGCAAGTCAGCAGCTACGCCGCCTGGGCGGATGTAGTTGTGGTTCATCCTGAGGCCAGTTACCTTCTCGAAGAAAGAGAGGATCAACTCCCTCTCCCTGAAGCCGTAGATCATCATCGAGGTAGAACCGAGGTCCATTCCGTTTGTGGCCATCCACATAATATGGGACGACATCCGGTTCAGTTCGACCATCAACATGCGGATCCAGGTGGCTCTCTCCGGGATCTCGAGTCCGAGCAGTGCCTCGGTAGCTAGCGAGAATACGAGTTCATTATGAAGTGGAGCCAAGTAGTCCATACGGGTCACATTGGTCGGGCCCTGTAGGAATGTAAGACCCTCCGCCGTCTTCTCCATGCCGGTGTGGAGATACCCGACAACCGGCTTGGTCCTGAGTACTGTCTCTCCTTCTAGTTCCATCATTATTCTAAGAACACCATGGGTAGAGGGGTGTTGGGGACCCATATTGATGATCATCGTCTGATCTTCAGCGGTTTCGATGTTGACATCGCTAGGGTCTAGTTCTATCCCCTCGGGCAGCCTGAGCGTCGAACCGTACTCCTTGGCGAGTTCGGCTGGGCGAGTATCCTCACGGGCCAACATCTCCTGAGCACCTTCGGAGGTCTCAGCTATGAGAGTCGGCTCCATCTCCTCATACAGTTCATCTTCGAACCGGTTGTGACTTCCGGAATCCGTGGTATCGGTCATCTTGTCCGCCGCACCTCTTTGAATTGAACGGGAATACGACCGATCGAATAGTCCTTCCGGAGAGGATGCCCCTCCCAATCTTGGGGAAGAAGAATTCTCGTCATATCCGGATGTCCAACGAAACGGATTCCGATGAGGTCGTACACCTCTCGCTCCATCGCCTCGCTCCCTGGGTAGAGATTGAAGAGGGAATCCAGTTCGGGATCAGACTCGGGTATCTGGACACGGATCCTCAACCAGATCCTGTTGATAGTAGAGGTCAAGTTCACCACAATTTCGAACCGCTCCGGAGCGACTCCCTCCGGCAGGGGTCTACCCATGTGCTCAAGGTAGTCAACACCGCACAGATCGCTACACATGTTGTAACCAGCATCCTTAAGGTCAGAGACGACCTGAAGATAGCTGGATCTGTCTACTGAGATCACATCATTCGTACTACCGGTCAAGCCCGATCGCCACCTTCTGAGAGGCTCGAGACTACGGGCCTGATCGAAGCAATTCCTGAGTGGCTCGCCGGTTGGATCTGCTTTGGAGATCCAACCGTCAACTGCACCTCGGCTCCACGCCCTGAAATCTCTCTGCGCTTTGTTATGTCGCCCGTCCTGATCATCTCATGCAATGTGAGGATCGCATGCATGAGGGTTTCTGGTCCCGGGGGGCAACCCGGCGCGTACACATCAACCGGAACTATCTGGTCGACACCCTGAACGATCGCGTAGTTGTTGAACATTCCACCAGTTGAAGCGCACACGCCCATAGAGATGACCCACTTGGGTTCCATCATCTGGTCATAAACCTGTCTGAGAACCGGTGCCATCTTCTGGGAAACGCGACCTGCAACGATCATGAGGTCTGCCTGTCGGGGCGAAGCCCTGAAGACCTCCATGCCGAACCGCGCGAGGTCAAAATCAGCAGCGCCGGCTGACATCATCTCGATTGCACAGCACGCCAGTCCGAAAGTGGCGGGCCAGACCGAATTCCGGCGAGCCCACTTGACCAGATTCTCAACCGAACCGGTCAGGAAGTTGTGATTTAGATCTTCAAGTCCCATCTCTCTCCCTATGCAGCCGGTGTCGTCGTCTGTAGCAACTCTGGCTCAACGTCATCTTGGATGGGAAGGGCCTTGCGCTTCGGCCCCCAAGTCAGCGCACCATTCGACACCAGGTAAAGGAACGAGACGAATACTGTGGCTGCAAATATGACCATCTCGACCAGCCCGAAGTTCGATAGTTGGCGAAAGATCACAGCCCATGGATAGAGGAAAATGACCTCAATGTCAAAGATGATGAAGATCATCGCCACCAGATAGAAACGGATCGGAAAGCGCTCGACCGGTTCGGACGAGGGGACGATTCCGCACTCATACGGCGACCTCTTGGCTGCGGTGGACCTCTTCGGTGCAAGGATTCCTGATGCTATGAAGGAACCCGCTGCAAAGAGCACCGCAAGCACCGTCATTACCAGAATCGGCAGATACTGAGCCACTAAACCTCGCTTCGTTCAAACTTCGGAAGAGCTCGAAACACTTCACTCACTACCCTAGCTAAAGCCATGTCATTGCTGAACACGGCAAATCTTGCCCGGTAAATCATTACCCACACTCATCCATCTTTCCAAATCGCCGCGTCGGTCTATAACGAGTTGGCTCACTGTGCATTCTCACCTAGCCTGATAGTCGTGGGAACAGCGAAGATTCACAGCAAGGTATTGATAATCGGTGGCGGCCCGGCGGGTTCAGCTTCCGCCTACTGGCTAGCAATGAGGGGTGTAGATGTCACTGTCCTAGAAAAGAAGACCTTCCCCAGGGACAAGACCTGCGGAGATGGTCTGACGCCACGGTCAGTAGCACAGCTCGAAGCCATGGGGCTTTCCGACTTCCTTGCTACCAAGCACAGGTACATCGGCCTGAGATCTGTCGCCTTCGGCAGGACAATGGAACTCGCTTGGCCAAGGCATCATGACTTCCCGAATTATGGGTTCGTTGTTACTCGCCACGACCTCGATGAAGCAGTCGCAGAAAATTCAGCCGATAAGGGGGCGAACTACCTCTTCGGACATGAGGTAACAGGAGTGTCCCTAAACAGCGACAGCTCCATCGAACACCTTGAAGTCAAAGAGAATTCATCCGGAGATCGAATGCTTTTTTCCGCTGACTACTACGTCGTGGCGGACGGAGCAAATTCAAGAATCGGTCGGGCTTTAGGAGCTGCACGAAATAGGGATGAACCTATCGGACTCGCAATTCGTGGATACCACTCGAGTCCGAGACATGACGATCAGTACATCGAGTCGAAATTGGACCTACGTGACGAGAAGAACTCCGTTGTCCCGGGATACGGATGGATCTTTCCGCTGGGCGACGGGCGGGTGAATGTCGGAATTGGGATGCTCACCAATCAAGATCGCTGGAAAAACTTCAACACTACGCATGCTCTTGAGAGGTACATCGAGCAGGCTCCGTCTTACTGGGGTCTCTCCGAAAAGACGGAATTAACCACTCCCACCGGCGGAAAACTACCGATGGGCTTCAGCATTGACCCGAAATCAGGACCCAACTTTGTTCTAATTGGAGACTCAGCGGCATCAATCAATCCGTTTAATGGCGAAGGAATATCCTACGGTTATGAGACAGGAAGGATCGCTGCCGACCTGATCAGCGATGCGATAGATGCCGATGATCGGGCAAAGCTTGGCCTTTACGTGAGCGTCTTAGACAAACGGTATGCCAACTATTACAGGCTGGGCAGAAGGTTCGTCAAGCTCATAGCCGACCCCCGAATACTCTCTCTGTCGGTCTGGGCAGGCATGCACTCTGAACCTCTAATGAAAGAGGTCGTCAAGATCATGGCCAACCTCATGCCGACTGAGAAGAAAGGCGTCGCCGAGCGAGCCATCGATCAGGCGATCAGGTTAGTAGACCTGGCCAGAGCCTGATCTACAAACTGCCTGCGTGGCGCTCTGAGGCTTCCTTGGCTGCGGCGGAAGCGATGTCTATCGTTCGGTCGATATCGTCCCAGCTATGTGCTAGTCCGGGAAAGTATGCTTCGTAAGGTCCTGGTGGCAGCGCCACTCCCCGGGCCAGCATCGCATGGAAAAAGTGGCGGAAGATCCCGTTGGCGACCGATTTGCGTGCGCTTACGTGGTCGACCACGGGTTCATCCGAGAAAAAGACGCTCAACAGTGGCCCAAAGCGTTGAACCTGGACCGGAAGGTCGGCCTCTGAAATCACCTTGTAAAGTCCATCAGTTAAATACTTTGCCCTGCCTTCGAGCATCATGTAGCTCGCCTCATCCAAGAGCGAAAGGACAGTGGTGCCGGCGGCGGTAGCAATCGGGTTACCCGAAAGTGTGCCGGCCTGGTAAACCGGTCCGACAGGGGCGAGAACTGACATCACATCAGTTCGACCAGCGACAGCTCCGATTGGCAGGCCACCGCCGATGACCTTTCCGTAGGTGTAGAGATCCGCCCTTACCCCGAATACTCCGTCTGCACCCGAGAATCCGATGCGAAATCCGGTGATCACTTCGTCAAAGATCAGGATCGCTCCAACCCTGTCGCACTCCACCCTGAGTCCCTCAAGAAACCCCTCTACCGGTGGCACCAAACCCATGTTCGCGGCCACAGGCTCCACGAACACGGCCGCTACGGTCTCATCTAGCTCGGGAACCACGTTGTAAGGAAGCACGAGTGTCGACTGAACCGCCGATGCCGGGACACCAACTGAGTCAGCTAGTCCAAGGTTCGCTACGCCAGAACCAGCCGCTGCCAGCAATGAGTCTGAATGTCCATGATAACATCCATCGAACTTTACGACCTTGTCGCGTCCGGTGAAACCTCTGGCTATTCTGAGCGCGGTCATGGTCGCCTCGGTACCCGAGGATGTCAGTCGCACCATCTCGGCTCCTTGGACCCGATCGGTGATGATTTCTGCGAGTCGAAGTTCTCCCTCTGTCGGGGCGCCATACGTGGTGCCATTCTCCGCCGCTTCGCATATGGCTCTTGTCACTCGGCTGTCGGCGTGACCGAGGATCACCGCTCCGTAGGACTGAACGTAGTCGATATACCGCTTACCCTCTACGTCGTAGACGTAGCTTCCCTTCCCCCGCTCGACGATGTACGGAGTTCCGCCAACCGAACGGAACGATCTCACAGGTGAGTTCACTCCACCAGGAATCAGCTTCTTCGAGGCTTCGAATATCTCTAGGTTGGTCGCCATTTAATTCCATTTCATTGTTGGCAGTAAATTCCTTTGTCTAGGCCCCGTGCGACCCAGATTCCCCGCATGTCCATAGTGACTGGTCAGCATCTGGTCATCTGATCTGCCCCGCCACCTGCTTTGCGAAGTAGGTAAGGATCAGATCCGCTCCCGCTCTCTTGATGGCGGTCAACTGTTCAATGGCGACCGCTGGTCCATCGATGTATCCGGCCGCCTCCGCCGCCCTGATCATCGCGTACTCGCCAGAAACTTGGTAAGCAGCTACTGGGAGATTCGTCATCGCCTTAACTTTTGCCAGAATGTCCAGGTAGGTCAGGGCGGGCTTCACCATCAGGATGTCGGCCCCCTCGGACTCGTCGAGCATAGCTTCGAAAAGTGCTTCCGTTGATCTGCGAAAGTCCTGCTGATAGCCTTTACGGTCTCCGCCGTCTGCTATTTCCACCTCCACGGCGCCTCTGAATGGGCCGTATAAGGAGGATGCGAACTTGACTGAGTAAGCAAGAACCCCGACACCACTATGGTTAGCCGAGTCTAGAGCATTCCTAATTCTGGCGACCTGGCCGTCCATCATCCCAGATGGTGCCACGAAGTCAACACCTGCGTCGGCTTGGGCAACAGCTATCTTCCCATAGAGTTCGATGGTCTTGTCGTTGTCTACCGATCCCCGCTCGACAACTCCGCAGTGGCCATGAGAGGTGTACTCATCTAGGCAAAGGTCAGCAAAGAGAACTAAATCCGAACCGAATGTGGCCTTTACCTCTCGGATCGCGAGCTGGGCAATGCCATCTTCTGACCATGCGGCAGATCCGTTAGCATCTTTTATCTCAGGAATCCCAAAGAGCATCACCGCTCTCACATCCGACTGTAGGTGCTCCTCAATCTCCTTTTTCAGCGAGTCAATACTGTGCTGAAACACTCCCGGAAGAGTTGAGATCTCTCGACGATCTGACAGCGCCTCCCTGACGAACATTGGGGCGATGAAGTCACGCGGGCTGAGGTCCACCTCGGAAAACAGATCCCTGATTGCGGGTGTGGAGCGAAGCCTTCGGGGCCTCTGGGTGGGAAAGCTCATATGTACAGACTAGACAAAACCAACAGTCAGACTTTGCGCCTGCGTACCACTAGCCGAAGGCAGGAGCTACTTAGCTCCAACTCCGTTCCACCAATCGACCACTGCCTCACACAACCCCTCCAAATCGTGCCGCTTGGCCTCGAAGCCGACCTGTAGTCCTAATCTCTTGATCACCGAAGAGGTGACCGGACCGATTGATCCGATGACACTAGGAAGCAGATCAGCTCCGTACTTAGCCAGGAACCCTTCAACCGTCGTGCCGGAAGTAAATGTGATCAATTGTGCACCCCGAAGTAGGCCGTGGTCGACATCCACAGTTGACGGCACAGTACGATACACCACGATCGCAGATACCAACCAGCCCTTTGCTGACAGCCCCTCCTCTACGACACCGCTTGCTCGATCTCCTTTGGGAAACAGCACGGTGCCTGAGCCTGAGCCTGAGCCTGAGCCTGAGGGGAAGTCTGCGACGAGTGCGTCGGCTACAGCCCTAGTTGGTACCAGATCGATACCAACTCCATGGGCCCTGACTGCGGCCTCTGTGCCCGTTCCGACGGCGGCGATTCGAACTGTACCGAGCCGCCTTGTGTCATCAAGCGCACCAAAGAACCTATCGACTGCGTTCTGGGACGTGAAGACGATCCAGTCGAACCGCTCTATATGACCAACCGCATCGACCAGCTCACTTCCATCTCCGACCGGATCTGTGATCTCTATAGAAGGCGCTGCGATCACCGATGCGCCCAGCGAAGAGAGTCTCTGTTCGATTCTTGACGTCGCAACACCCTCTGCCCTGGTTACAACCACCTTAAGTCCGACTAGTGGACCCGTTTTGAACCACTCGTTCCTTATCCGATTCACACCGCCGATCACGATAACGGCGGGCGAGTTGATCTGCGCCTTCGCAAGACCTTCAAGGTCGGTCATGACTGTCCACTGGTCGGGTCTGGTCCCCCAGATCACCGCGCTGACCGGAGACTTGGGGTCCATGCCGGCGGAGATGAGTTTGTTGGATATCTCGGCCCTATGAGCAACCCCCATGAGAAAGATCAGGGTCCCACCTACCCGAGCTAAGGCCGTCCAATCGTATTGGAGCGGTCCTGCATCCCGGCTGTGTCCGGTGAGAACTGTGAATGAGCTGGCTATTCCACGATGTGTCACCGGTATTCCGGCATATGCGGGCACGGCTATTGCCGACGTCACGCCCGGTACAACCTCGAATGGTATCCCTTCGTCGACAAGTGCCTCCGCCTCCTCAGCACCCCTGCCGAAGACGAACGGATCCCCACCTTTGAGCCTCACCACGTTTCCATATCGCTTTGCGGCCCTGATGAGTTCCGCAGTCACTTCTGACTGTGGAAGCGGTCGCGACGGCCTCTTGCCAACATCAATGAGGACGACATCGGATTTTGCAAGTCCGAGTATCGAGTCATCCACCAGATAGTCGTAAACAATTGCATCGGCAGATCCGATCAGCTCGGCGGCACGCAGCGTAACGAGACCTGGATCGCCCGGACCCGCCCCGACGAGATAGACCTTTGACTTTGCTGACTGGAGATTTTCGGACTTACCCACTTCGGTCAGGCTAAGCGAAGACAGATTGGAAACTACTCGAATCAGAGCAGTTCCATTGCCCCCATGTCGATCAGCCTTCTACCCAACTCCATACCAATGGCCTCAGGATCGCCCCCCGTACCGGCCACCTCGAGAGCCTTGGAGCCGTCCAAAGAGGCCACGATGGCATACAGATCGACCAAGTCTTCGACTGCAACACCGAAAGCTCCGACAGGAAGGGAGCAGCCGCTACCCAGCTGGGCTAGCAGCGCGCGCTCGGCCGTAAGTGTCCGGTTGGCCTCGAGGTCGTCTATCTGCCCTAGGACGCTAGCAAGATCATTTCGGTCGAGCCGGGATTCGACCGCCAGAGTACCCTGGCCGATCTGGGGACAGAGTTCGTCGGGCTCGAAAACATAGCTGATCTTTTCGGACAGGCCGAGTCGGTCCAGAGCAGCCTTAGCTACCACCACCGCATCGAGCTCATCCGACTTTGCAATTCTCGTCGCGATGTTGCCCCGTATTTCAATGAACTTCAGGTCTGGACGGATCCTTCTAAGCATCGCCATCCTCCTGGCTGATGATGTCCCGATCTTGGCTCCCTCCTCCAGGCGGTCGAAGGGGACCCCGACAATGGCGTCTCTTGGGTCTGCCCGTCTTAGCACCGCTGAAATATGGAGTCCATCAACTGACGCAGTAGGCATATCCTTCGCCGAGTGGACCGCAATATCGGCGTGGCAAGTGAGGACCGCCTGCTGGACCTCTTTGACAAAGACGCCCTGTCCGGCTATCTCACGCAAAGATTTTGCCACGTCCATATCTCCTGAAGTACTCACCTCGACGAGAACGAACGGCACACCCAACTGCTCGCCAACGAAGGTTGCCTGGAACCTTGCGAGCTCAGATGACCGGGTAGCGATTCGTAACGGGCCAGCCATCACAGGTCGAAAATCAGCTTCACGTCCTCGAGCAGACGAGGAAGATTGCCAGAGGCGGCCTGGCGCCTGATCTGCACCGCCGGCTCGTGAAGGAGTCTGGCAATAATCTGGTGGGTCAGGGCCTCGACAGCAGCCTTCTGTCGATCCTCCAGCCCGGCCAATTTAGGGCCAAACTTGGCCAGTTCCTCCAGTCTCACGTTCTCTGCGGACTTGTAGAGCGCCTCGAGAACGGGGCCGATCTCACGAGAGGCACCGATAAGGGCAAACTCCTCGAGGCGTGCCTCGATCAACTTCTCGACTTCTGCCACTGCGCCGAAGCGCACCGAGGACTCCTCCGCCAAAAAGCGGTTGACGGATTCGAGTTGAATTAGAGAGATGCCCTCGGCCGACTGCGCGACCGCGTTCACATTTCGGGGGACTCCCAAGTCGAGCACTACGATCGGTGACTGGCTGCGGAACTCAGACAGAGCAAGGACCGACGCACTGTCCAGTACCTCGGTATCAGAGGCGGTTGCAAAGATTGCTGCATCAGCACTACGCAGTAGGTCCATCAATTCAGAATTTCCTCCGACCGCAACGGCCGGATTGAGCCTCGCGGCCAGCGCCTGTGCGGATACTTCGGACCTTGAGACGAGTGTTACGGACTTGAAGCGAGATACCGCGAGGTCGGCAATGCCACTACCTATCTGGCCCACTCCAACGAGGATCAAACTCTGAGTCTCCGGCTGCATCGGGAGGTGGGACTCGAGAAGTCGGATTGCCGCAGAAGGAAGGGAAGTCGCTCCGACCGAGATATTCGTCTCGGACCGGGCCGCCTTACCGACCTCGATCGCGTTCTGGAATAGGCGATTGATTGTTTTACCCGAGATGTTCTGCGCACGGGCCGACTCCATAGCGCTTTTTACCTGTCCGAGTATCTCAGTCTCACCCAGAATCCTGGACTCAATCCCAGATGCCACCCGGTAGATATGCTCGGCTACACCCCGCCCATAGAAGACTCGTCCCATGGACGAGACCTCTGCCCGTCCGGCTTGAACGACTTCTGCCAAGATGTCGACCAACTTCTCGATCCCGAGATGGAACTCCGCCACCTCGGCGTAGAGTTCGGTCCGGAAGCAGGTTGATATGAGCGCAGCCTCAGAAACTAGGGGTTCCTCGGTCAGTAACCTATAGAGCGTCCTAGTCGAATCGGCACCGAGCGCGAACCGATCAAAATCACCACCAGCCAGGTCACTCTCGCAGATGCTCACAGACGCCAATGGCACAGGGGGGACTCCACTCACAGATTAGAAATTGCCTTCTACCACCTTAGAGGACTTTCCCACCCAAGCCGAAGTCCGTCCAAGTATGAAACTCTTATCTGAAAAGACACCAGCAGACCCCGAAAGGCTGTGTGACTCTTAAATAGATTCCTCTCTGGCAGTTCTGGCTCAGCGCCTCCGCCCGCGTGATCTCAGCAAGACCCACAGCTTGAGCTCTAAGGACTCCGTCACAACTCGGGCATCTTAAGTTCTGCCGCTCACGCCATCAACACCGGCGAACCCACCGGTACCTCGCCCCAGCAGGTCTCGACACTTTAGTCCGGCGATCGTCTCATGGCTGTCTGGTCGGGCCACCTGGGCCGCACCGCTCTGGCTAAATAGACAAGTGCGATAAGTACCGGCACCTCGATAAGAGGGCCAACCACCCCGGCCAGCGCCTGCCCACTCGTAGCACCGAAAGTCGCGATAGCAACGGCAATCGCCAACTCGAAGTTGTTGCCTGCGGCGGTAAAGGCTAGCGTGACGGTCTTTTCATACCCGATCGAAAGTAGGAGTCCGGTGATAGCGCCGACACCCCACATAATTGCAAAGTAGACGAGAAGCGGGAGTGCTATCCGAGCCACGTCAAGTGGACGGGCACTTATCCTCTCCCCCTGAAGAGCAAATAGGAGGATGATCGTGAACAGGAGTCCATACAGGGCGAACGGTGATACAAACGGGATGAACCGCGTCTCGTACCACCCACGACCCTTGGTTAGTTCGCCAAATTTTCTCGATAGGTAGCCAGCCACGAGCGGAATACCAAGGAAGATCAAAACCGAGATGGCGGTCGAGGCGACTGAAAAGTGAACCGTAGCCGTCGGCAGTCCAAGGAACCGAGGGAACCAGACGAGGTAGAACCACCCGAGAACGGCGTAAGCAAATATCTGGAACAGCGAGTTAAGCGCGACCAGAACGGCCGCACCCTCCCTGTTTCCACAGGCAAGATCGTTCCAAATGAGCACCATAGCTATGCACCTTGCAAGTCCCACAAGTATTAGTCCCGTTCTGTACTGAGGGAGATTTGGGAGCAAGAGCCATGCGAGTCCGAACATTACGGCTGGTCCTACCACCCAGTTCAGCAGCAGAGAAGAGAACAGGAGTCGTCTATCCGAGAGAGTTTCGCCGATCCTGTCGTAGCGAACCTTTGCAAGGACGGGGTACATCATCACAAGAAGTCCGATTGCGATTGGGACCGATGTGCCCTGGACCTGGACCGAACTCAGATCTCCTGGCAGAGATGGTAAGTACTTGCCCAACAAAGTACCGAAAACCATCGCTGCGATAATCCACAACGGCAGAAAGCGGTCTACGTTCGAAAGCCTGGGCTCTTTAACCGGTGCTAGGACTCTGTCTTGGCCTAAAGACACGGAAGTCGATCCCTCGTGGCACCTGCGGCTCTGTCGGCTATCTCGCTCACCATAAGTGCGTAACTCTGGAGTGCCTCCGCTCTCAGCCTGTAGTAGGTGTTTCGTCCGACTGGCTCGGAACTCACTATTCCGGCATCCCGCAACACCTTGAGGTGGTGTGAGATGGTCGGCTGCTTCGCTCCCGTCAGCTCTACGAGGTGACAGGTGCACAACTCCTCATTTGCGAGCAGATCGACGATTCTAAAGCGGAGCGGATCCGCAAGAATCCCAGATACATCGACCACGGTTGATATCAACATAGATTTATACTACGTGGCCAGACAGGTTAAGCAGCCTGAACAGACGCAGCTCGTCTGAAACACGGCTAGCCCCAAAATGAGCTCCTCTGGCCCGTACAACAGATGTCCCCGCTGGTCATCTCAATACGGGCCGCCTGAGTGATGCAATCAGCGCTACTTGGAATCGAGCTCCTTCGCTCTTTCGTAGCAGGCGATCACGGCCTCCATGATCGTCGACCTAAGCCCCCCCCTATCGAACACTCTGATGGCCTGCGCCGTCGTACCACCCGGTGATGTCACGTCCAAACGGAGCTGTCGCGGAGTGGAGGAAGAGGTAGCGGCGAGCTTGGCGCTACCCGCCATGGTGCAGATCGCAAGTTCTCGCGCCATGTCGGCCGTTAAGCCGATGGTCACGCCGGCCTCCTCCATGGCTTCAACTAGGTACATGAAGTAAGCCGGCCCGGACCCGGAGATCGCAGTCACAGCGTCCACCTTCGCCTCCGGCACTCTAACGATGTGCGCCACTCCGGAAAATAGCTCCTCGACCCGATCGAGAGCCGGTCTGTCCACGTCAGGATCGTCACAGATGGCAACCACGCCAGACTTGACGGCAACAGCAGTATTCGGCATTGTCCTGACGATCCGGAACCCATCTCCGAAGAGCGATTCGAGTCGAACTCGGGTGATGCCGGCGGCAATTGAGACAAGGATTGGCGGTTCATTCCAAGACACCGAATCTCCATCTACTAGAGCGCGGGCACTCTTGGCGATGTTGGACACGTCCTGGGGCTTGGTTGCCAAAACGTAGAGCTTCGCGGGTTCCAGGTCCTCGCTCACCGATACTCCGGTAAAGCGGGTACTCAACGAAATGCGGCTCTCTTCGAGCCTCTCTACTACATGTACCGCGTCTAATTCCACTACTCCAGCCGAGTGAGCCCCGTCGAGTATTGCAGATGCCATCTTCCCGCCACCGAGAAAGCAGATTTCGAACATGGGCTCAGCCTAGATAGCGGTAGTCGGCGGTAGGTCGCTAGGTGATACGTCGTCGATATCTGCTCTGAAAGCCTATAGACATCGCCGTTGGGAAGATTTCGTCGGTATAGGCAATCATTGAACCGATCATCTCGTCAAAACGGAGTCCATCACAATCGACCAACGGGATCCTTCCCACTAGGTAAACAGCCTCCTCGGGACCGATTCCGAGATGTAAGGGATGGAGACGATAGTTGCGCTTCATGAGGTAGTCGAGGCACTCTTTGACGTTCTCCTCGGGTGCGGGAAGCAAGTAGGTTTCGAACGTGACCGTCCTTTTCTGAACGGTCACCCAGACGGTGACAATCTCCTTTTCACGGCCCCGAAAACGCAGATAGTGTCGCTTCAGCTCTGGATCAGAGTCGACTGCGATCAGGTCGCCGTCGAGTGCGAGCTGACGATCTGACCAACTCCGAATGAAGCCGTATACAACAGTCGTGTGGTCCGAACCACTCAATTCGGCCCTACCCGCAACTGAGAAGTTCACGCTCGAAGAGGCGCCGTGCCACAAGTGCAAAGTCCCTGGCCGCCTTCGACCACGTGTATCGGGCAGAACGATGAACCGCTGCGTTTGCCATAGCCCCCATCCGCATCGGATTCGAAAGGAGTTCGTGCGCACCTGCTGCGAAGCCCTGTGCGGTACGCTCTTCGACAAGAAGACCGGTTCTGCCGTGATCGATCAGCGTGGTCAGGCCTCCCACTTTCGAGGCGATGATCGGAATTCCACATGCCGCCGCCTCGAGTGCCACGAGACCGAACGATTCGGTCCTCGAACTGATCAGACACAGATCAGCCGCCCTGTAAAAGCTGGAGAGTGTTTCATGGGGTTGCGGGGGGACTATTCGCAACCGGTCTGAGAAACCGGCATCGGCCGCAATCAACTTCATCCGATCGAATTCCGCCGCCCCATCCACACCTGACGGGCCACCTACTACAACCACCTCCAAGTCAAAGCTGTCGGCAATCTGCGTGGCGGCCTCGACCGCCAAGGCCGTCCCCTTGAGCGGCTGGATCCTGCCGACAGAAACGATCAGCTTCTTTCCCTCCGGAAGACCGAGTGCCCTTCTGGCCATCGACTTGTTTCCGGGGGCAAAAAAGGCCTTCTCCACTCCGGGTGTGACGACCTCCAACTGTGTCGGCTGCACTCCATATAGTTCGGAGAGCTGGTCAAATTCGGCATCACAGGAGACCAGGATTGTGTCCGAACAGCCCATGATCGCCCGTTCAAACCCAATCCGAAGGTCCGAGTCGAAGCCGTCATCGGGCGCACTCCGACCGTTTGACTTGACCATCTCAAGCGTGTGGAACGTGGTGATCAATGGGAGTTCGAGTTCATGCTTGAGAGCGTGCCCGACGATCCCCGAAAGCCAGTAGTTCGCATGGATCAGATCCGGAACCAGCTCCTTATTTAGCGACATTCTCAGCAGGATGGCCTGCCTGAACTCGTCGAGATGGTCAAAAAGTTTCTCTTTGTCCAGATGATCCATTGGGCCAGCGGCGATATTATGCACCCAGAATCCCGGCTCCACCTGCTCCACCGGCTTTTGGGACTCACTTATGGCTCTCGTATAGACGTCGACATCCATGCCCGACCTAGCCAATGCGGACGAGAGGCTCTTGACGTATACGTTCATGCCGCCACCATCTCCAACGCCCGGCTGGGCGAGAGGAGACGTGTGATAGGAGATGACCGCTATCCGCATCTATAAAGTCCTCCGCGCTTGTGATCCGATGGAGTCAGATCTGCAACTCACACTCCACCCGAGTGTTCAACCCGAGCACTCCCGAAGAGATTCCTGCTTGTAGGTCATCCACTGCTCTTTTTCTCAGTGATTCGTAACCTCGTCTAGCAGAACGTCGACCGTCGCCTTGCCGGTCCTATACCTGTCGACTAGCTCGGTCCCCAAGCTATCGATAACGAGATGAAGGTCATGCCTTATCGCCGACATGACATTTTCGGCGTGCCTAAGGGCTTCGAGGATCGAGTCGGGTTGCTCGGCCAGAATCTCGTTCATGTACTCATCAGCCACCTTGGCCTGCTCTTCGGAGATATCCACATCCACTAGTCTGCCTGTCGAGGAGTGCAGCGCTGAGCCGGAAAGAATCGACGTCATGTGGCTTATCAGCTCGCTGGAGCTTGCTGACCCTTCAGCTGCCACTTCTATATCTATCTTCGCCTGAACCAAGCGACGAGCATATGAAATTATCTGTTCGGTAGTGGAGGCAAGCTCGCGCCGCTTGCGAAGCTCGTCGGTAGAAATCGAATCCAAGTCCGCTACAAACGAAGGTTCGATGAGGCTCTTGATCGTCTCATTTAGGGGCTGCATAAGTTACTACCTTAGATCCGCAGTTGATCATATCTGGCTAGAGCCGCCTGACCGAGGCGCTTGGGGAATACTTGAGTAGCGCAACTCCTATCAAGTCCGACACCGCCACCAGCCCAAAGTGCCTTGAGTCCGTCGATGCAATCGGGTTGTCACCAACGGCCACTACTTCTCCAGCGGAAACCCTTTGAGCGCGCTTTATCAGCAGATGATCCTGGTCCCTTGGATCAGGAAAGACAATCAACGAGCCCTCGGCTGGCACCGCACCCCGACGTATTAGAAGTCGATCGCCAGCCGACAACGTAGGCTCCATCGAATCTCCAACTACCTCAAAGCGCTGGTAGCGCTTGGCTAGCTTGACAATGGCCGCGGCAGAACTCCCTAGTAAAAGGAGCGTTCCCGCCTTAGCAAGTAGCTCTAGAGCCGAGTTTTTCAGTGAATTCAACAGTCGCCTCCTCAATTCATCACAATAGCTTCCACCCGTCTGACTTGCTTGGATACCGGCACGGGAAGACAGTTGTGAATTGAGCTATTGTTGGAGTTGAAAGTCTGTTGAAGGACAAAGGAGCACACTTGAAGATAATTCCGAAGATCCTGATGGCCATGGACCATTTCTCCAAGCCGAATACGGTCAGTGCCCACTGCGACCTGCCGTGTGGAGTTTACGATCCCGCACAGGCGAAGATCGAGGCTGATTCGGTCAAAGCCTGCATGGAAAAGTTCAATGCATCCGACGATCCCGTATTCAAGGAGCGCGCCATATCGATTAAGGAGGAGCGCGCTGAATTGGTCAAGCACCACCTCTGGGTTCTTTGGACTGATTACTTCAAGCCCGCCCATCTTGAGGCGCATCCGCAGCTTCACGATCTCTTCTGGTCGGCAACCAAGACTGCGGGTGAGTCCAAGAAGACGACCGACACCGCCGTCGCCGACAAGCTAATCAGCCAGATCGGGGAGATCGACACGATCTTCTGGGAGACAAAGAAGTAGCAAGCACTACTCCGGATAGGTAAGTCTCAAAACTCCCTCGGCATACCGATGCCGAGGGAGTTTTTTCGCAGTCCGAAGTGGGCCAACTGAGAACTTACTCAGCTGTTTCGCCGTATCTTCCGAATGCCGCCAGTGAGACTGAGCCCTGAAGCGAGCATGACCCAACCTGGCCAGAAGCTTCCATGCGTGTGGGCACTTGTCAAAAGCCAGATACCAACGCTGGCGAGATTGGCTATCAAAACCACTCGGACCCTGTGATGGACGTAGAGTGAACGTCCACTTGGCTTAGGACCAACAAGTTCCAGATCGGAGACGCTGGAGGCCGGTCCAACTGAGGCAAGATTCTTCAACGGGAGGTCTGCGACCACGATGGCAAGATCGCCGAAAGTCAGTGCCCTGTAGGTATCGACCAGTCGATCCGAAAGCTCCTCGGGTGATATCCTGCCCTCGCCGTGGGCTCTCTTTAGAATCTCGGCGACACCTTCTCTGTCACTGTCAGCTGCCCTTGTCTCTGGCCGCTGTCCGAAAATGGTCGTCTCAGGCACCCCGGGATTTTCTGGATTTCCAGTTTCGTCCGAATTTCCGACAGGGTTAGCGTCCACACCTCGAACCTACCACCACGCCAAAGCTCCGGGAGTGATGCGGGTCGGAATTCTCACCGACTCCAAACCAAGCCAGCGGCTCTGGCCAAATCGCGACACCGGTCCTTCACCAAGACTCACAGCGTCACTGCGGGACTTCTCGGGATCCAGAGCCTAGACCGGCCTCCTGTTTGGCGTCAGTATCTATTCTCCGTATCAGTGTATGTGTCCGTGAAACGCAGAGTGGAAGGCGTTCAACCAAGCCGGCTCGTAAGCCGTGATCCTGAGTCCTAGACCGACACCAACACCGAGTGCGACCCAGAGCAGAGTCGTCCTCGTCCAAGACGACGTGGAAGTCTTATAACTGCGGGACTGGAGCCTACCTAAGTCACCGAAACTGGTCCTCACTGCACGCATCAGGTACGCAAGTACATGTGGCACCATGAGGATAAACCAGACTACGAAGGCGACTTGGTGGAGCGGCTTCCAGAGTGTAAAGCTCGCACCATGCGGACCAACGAGCATGAGTTCCACACCGCTCAGCATGAGAACCACCGTCGACAAGATAATCAGGGGGGCTATGAGTCTGAGTGGCATCCAAGGCGGCCCGGCCTGAACAAAATCGCTCCGTCCGAGGTAGTAAAGCAGGAATCTATATGATGTAACGGCAATCTTGAGAGCCATCACCGGGAGCAAGATCATCCCCACTACCACGTGGAGAGTGAACAGCTGCGAAATCGCAGGAACGGATAGACCCTCAATTGCAAGCAGCACGAAGATAGTCACGCCGGTAATCGATGTAAGCCGAGCAACCCACTTGACGCGTGCCGAAGACCCCTGCTTGTCACTTTCCAGGTCGGGGGTCAGCACCTCCTCGAAAAATCGCTGTGTCAAGCCCGACTGGTTCGTTCTATGAGTCAATGCAACCTATCTGTATTTCTCGATTACTTGGGGCCTTCGGTATTACAGGTAAGCAGTTCGACATGAGTGAGGACTGAAAATAGCCCCAACTTCAGAGCGATCCACCTGACACAGGAGGAATAAAGGCTATCTCGTCCGCTTCCCCGCATCGCTCGTGGCCGTCTGTTGGCTCACCGTTCAGCCAGACACGACAGGAAGGTAGGACCATCCCGAAAGAATCTGGTAGACGAGCGACTGCCTCACCGATCGCCTCTGAAACCGTGGTGGCCGTCACGTCCATAGCGCCGAGTCCCGCAGCTTCTCTGGCGGCGGCGAAGAATAAAAGCCTAGGCACCTCGAGCATCCAGCCACTTCAACCAATGGGATGATTGCAGATCCACCGTCACTCCTCCACCGACTGGATCATCAAGTCGATCTCTAATATCTGATCATTCACCTGATTGAGTTCCTCGACAAGGTTCATGGAGGCAGGGGACTGTGTCTCTCCCTGCTCATCGCTCTCCACTTGAGACATTTCCGAATGATCCAAGACCTCTCCAAACAAAGTCTGTGTTCCCTAAAAGTGTCCAGCACGTCTCGATGAGATCAGCCAGTTTGTCACCCATACATCTGATCGAATGCAACGTCCGGGCAAACCCAGACACTACTATCTAAAGGCGCACAAGTGCGTCGGGGGCCGCTAGCTCATCGGGAAGAGCAGGGGACTTTTAATCCCAAGGTGCGGGGATCGAGACCCCGGCGGCCCACCAGTTCAGAGGATATATGCCGTTCCCCGGCAAGGCTAAACCCAACAGAAAACCCAACAGTGGGTTTGAAGCTGGAGGGAGCGATGGCCGGAAGCATGCGGTTGGTGGCTCAACCGGACACCTGGGAGCTCCGTGTCTTCGTCGGACGAGACACCTTCGGCAAGGTCAAGCACCGCTACGTCCGCTTCCATGGAACCAAGCGCCGAGCCGAACGTGAGTTGGCTCGACTCGTCAGTGAGCGGGAGGCAAAGCCCGCTCCCATCGTCGAGTCCAGACTCCGTTGGAACTCAACGACTACCGTCAACGATGCGATTGCGGCCTGGCGAAACAACGGTTGGCAGGACCTGCCCCATCGACAGTGAGGCGGTATGAAAGTATCTGGAGTGTGCAGATCAGAGACTCAATCGGTCGTAGGCGTATTTCGTCACTCTCCTCCTATGACGTAGAGAAGTACCTCCGCTCTCTCAAAGACGATGGACTCGCAGAGGCAACCGTCCGCTAGGTCAGATCCGTACTCGGTCGAGCGTGCAGGTTGGCTCGGAAGTGAAGCGGCGGTGTACTTCCGAACCCTATTGCGGACTCAAAGCTACCCGCTTGGTCGATCCAAGCCCGTACTCCCGTAAGTTGAGTTCTACGTTATCTACCGCGACTGACAACGGAGTCTTTCGCGACTACTCCTAACGGAATCTTGCGCGACTGGTTCCTGAGTCTTTCGCGAAGCAGTTCGTGATGGCAATGTCCTTCTTTTTCATGGGAAGAGGAAAGGTAGCGGCCATGACGAAGACCACCAAGGTATGGAGTATCGACGTGTTTGAAATCAGAGAGATCATCCGTCTCTACTACGTAGAGACATTCAATCGCAATCAGATAGCGCTCGCACTGAAGAAGAGCTTCTCAACCATCACGAGTATCATCGCCCGACTAGAGAGTTCGGGGGTTGCTCCAGAGGTGTTAGCGCAGATGAGCGACACAGAGCTTCGCTCCGTGGTGTATCCCAAACCCCCCGGTCCGAAAGATGAGCCAACACGGGTGCGTCTCGATCTTGAGTACTTGAGCGGAGAACTGCAACGTAAGGGCGTGACCCGCCAGCTGCTGTGGCACGAGTACTGCGACAACAACCCCGAAGGAACATACTCCTACTCACGATTTTGTGAGCACCTTCGCTCCTATATGCAACAGTCGCAGCTCTCAATGGTGCTTGATCATCCACCTGGAGAACGTGCGTACTGCGACTACGCCTCAGATACGGTAATCTCAACAGCAGCCCGCTCTAGTGATCAACTGAGGAGTTTCGGTGATCGAACCTGGGGAGTTTCCGAGATCCTCGTCATATCTAGGGAGCGATCCAGCCATAGCCAAGGAGCGGTACCGCTCCAAGGTCTTCCACGGCAGCAGACGAGCAGCCGAAAAGGTTCTGAATCAGATGCTGCCAAGATCGGAAAATGACTAGGTGGTGACCTCGTCGGAGCCCCGGAGAGACCGTAATGCTCATTGTATTGAATGACCCCGTCCTTCGTTTTTGATTGGTATCTAGTTGGCAATTCTCACGAAGCCCTAGAGAAAGCAACCCGTATGTGGTTCGCGATAGCGAGGTGAAGGTACGTTCCGTGGGGAGGTTCGAGTTGGGGCCAGGTGCATGGCACGTATGATACGACAAAGAGTGGTAGAGTATGGAACATGAGTCGTGTGCGAATCTCTACGACAGTTGATGGCGAGCGGCTCACGGCGTGTCGCAACGCGCTGGGTATAAGTGATAGCAGAATCCTGGACAAGGCTCTCGCTCTCTTGCTAGACCGGCTTGAGGAGATTCACGAACAAGAGGCACTACGTGCTATGCCGTATCACGAGGATACCGACCTGGCCTGGGACGTTTCGGTCGGCCCGGGTCTCCTCTACGATGGCGAAGTTCCTGAGGACGTGCGACGACTAGCCGAAAGCCGCCGTCGAGGTGAGTCATGAACGGACTGGGACACGGTCAGGTGTGGTGGGCAGATCTCGACAAGATCCGTCCTGTCGTTATTCTCACCCGGGCACGCATAGCGCCTCATCTTCATCGAGTTTTGGTTGCACCTGTTACTTCGACGGTCAGAGGGATCTCAACCGAGATCCCTCTTGGGGTCAGTGAAGGAGTACAGGCAGGTTCGGTAGCCAATTTGGACAATCTCCAGCTTGTTCCGGTCACCACTCTGTTGAGTGAGGCTGGTCGTGTTAGTCCGTTGAGATGGGGGGAGTTCTGCTCAGCCATGGCCGCCGTTATGGCCTGTTGAATGTGCCGGTTGGCTCTGTTTGGCGGTCGTTCCAGCGGAAAAGGTCGACCTGGCCCGCACGGTGCTCAAGGGGACGAATCTGCGGCTCGACGACGAGCTGGCATCCCCCAAGGGCAGGCTCTTCGGCTCGACGACGAGCTGGCATCCCCCAAGGGCAGGCTCTCGGGTGTACGGAAACCCTCGGAATACGCAAAAGCGGAACCTGTCAACCTTCTGTAGACATCTTTTGAAGGAAATTACTGTATCGGCGTTAGCTCCTCTGCGGGTTGGTTGATCCAGACCACCTCGGGAAGGACCGGTGGTGTCGGTGCCTTGTGGCGAAGCGTTCCGGGTGAGATATGTAGGCAATATCTAAGACCATCTTGCGGCGTTGGATGATCTCTTCCGAATATCCGTAGTGAACATCGGCCGGGGCCATAAGGGCAATGGCGGAGTGTCGGTGTTCGTGGTTATACCAAGACAACAGATCTGAGAAGTAGCTCCTGGCCTCAAACAAGTCGGAGAAGTTGGCTGGGAAGCCGGGTCGGTACTTGAGGGTTGAGGCGACCCAGAAAAAGTAGACACACTACTTATGCCGCCTGAGCGGTCATTGACGATGATAACTCGTATTCGATTGGGGAGATGTTCCCGATCTTT
>JABEUN010000071.1 GCA_013044385.1 Acidimicrobiaceae bacterium | reverse complement strand
GGCTATGACTTTGTACTGTACTTGCGAAACTCTTCTGATTATCTGACTAGAACACAATCAGCCGGGAAGTAGCTGATAGAAACAGATTCTCAGATTTGAATCGACTGGTTCGGTAAATCAACCTGCGGTCGCCGTTCGAGCGCTGACGGTATTTGACCGACTGCGGCTAATTTGCGCAGATCTTGTCTGAACTGGCGTGTTGCTCAAAGCAGAATCTCACCTACGTACTACACCGTGGACCAAATCAATCAAGCTACTCATTGTTGGCGGGTGACAATTGGTCCCTAAAGTACGAGACTGAGAGATCAAGTACTGAGATCCATGTCGTGAGTCACTGAAACGACTGAGGCCAAGGCGACATTCGTTCAAGAGTTGCCCGACGGAGGTCCATCAGCGCAGCGCTTTCCTTCGAGTTATGTGATTCGAGTTCTAACACGCCGTTACTGCACTGATCGCAGTCGTCGGAAAATGCGTCGCCGTTTGAGTCCTATGTAAAGGTGTGAGCAGGAGGGGTAGGTAGGGAAATCCAACGAATGGGGATCGATGAGTTGGGAGCCCGACTTTTGAAATAATGTCCATCGCCGCAGGTCGCCCATCCACCCGTCCCGCTTCGTAGATTGTGCCGTGACTTGACGTGTAAGCGTCTTCTGCGGTTTGACGGACTGGATTGGTGAATCGGCTATTTGATCAACTTGATTACGTTGAACATCGGAAGATAAAGAGAGATGATCATCGAACCGACGACGCTTCCGAGGATGACTATCAGGATTGGCTCGAGCAGGGAGGCAAGAGAGCCGACAATCGCCTCGACCTCCTGTTCGTAAAAGAGGGCGACCTTGTCGAGCATTGTGTCGATGGAACCCGACTCCTCTCCAACGGCCACCATCTGAGTTACCATGGGGGGGAAGATTGGGTGATTGACTAGCCGCTTCGACATGGGTTCTCCAAATCGTACTCCGACCTGCATGTCGGTGACTCCGTCTGCAACCTTGACGTTCCCAGATGCCTCCTTGGTAATCTCCAGCGCTTCGAGAATCGGCACTCCAGACCTGAGAAGTGTGGCCATTGTGCTCGAGAACCTGACCATGGCGGACTTCCTCGCCAGCATTCCGAAGATTGGAACCTTGAGTATCAAGCGGTCGAGGGTATCGCGGCCACGCTTCGATCGTGCAAATTTGACAAAGCCGACAGCGCCACCGACATATGCGAGGATCAAGAGTGGGAAGAATTTAACTGCAAGGTGGGAGACGACGAGGAGGATCCGGGTTGGAAGCGGAAGGGTCCCATGAAGTGTGGCAAAAATCTTCTGAAAGGTAGGCACCACGAAAAGCATCATCGCGGTGAGGATCACTAGAACGAGTGCAAGAACCGCGATCGGATAGGTCATGGCAGACTTAATCTTCCGTCTCAGTTCAACCTGCTTCTCGAGCGTATTCGCGAGCCTCAACATGACCTCATCAAGCGAACCTCCGGTCTCGCCGGCCTTTATCATCGAGATGAAGAGTCTGTCGAACACCTTGGAGTGTCTAGACAGTGCTCCTGAGAAGGAGAGACCTCGTTCTATGTCCATTCGGACCTCAGCCACGACCTTGGCCAGCCCCTTTGACTCTGTCTGCACCCCAAGGATTGCCAATGCCCGTAGTAGTGTCATACCTGAGTCGACCATCGTAGCGAGCTGGCGGCACATGACCGCGACGTCTTTTGGCTTCACCCGGTTGGTGAAGTAAGGGATCTCGAACTCCTTGTTGAGCCCCTTGTTTGCGACCTTCTCAACGGAGACGGGTAGGTAGCCCATCTCTCTGAGCTTTGAGACGACTAGCTCTTTATTCTCCGCCTCAAGCTTGCCTTCGGTAATACGACCGGATTTCTCGCGGGCTTTGTATGTATAGGTATCCAGCAAATTACTTCCCTCCGATTAGGCGCCTGAGTTCCTCAGGATTAGAGCTTGCTGTCAGTGCGGTTTTGAGGCTGATCTCACCTGACTTGACGAGTTGCGCCAGTGAGTTGTCCATGGTGCACATCCCATATTGGGCACCGGATTGCATAGATGAATAGATCTGATGTGTCTTCGCCTCTCGAATGAGGTTTCTGACGGCGGGTGTAGCGACCAGTATTTCGGTGGCCACCTTTCGTCCGCCTCCGACTGCAACTGGGAGCAGTTGCTGTGTGACGATTGCCTGGATCGTCGATGCGAGCTGTACTCGGATCTGTTGCTGCTGGTAGGAGGGAAATACGTCTACCATCCTGTCGATGGCCTGTGGAGCGTCCTGAGTGTGCAGGCTCGCAAGTACATAGTGGCCGGTTTCTGCGGCTGTGATAGCCGAAGAGATGGTCTCAAGGTCTCTCATCTCGCCTACCAGGATTATGTCAGGATCCTGGCGAAGGACGTGGCGAAGTGCATTGGAAAAGCCCTTGGTGTCAGCACCAACTTCTCTCTGGTTTACTAGCGACATCTTGTGGCTGTGCAGAAACTCGATCGGATCCTCGATTGTGACGATATGGGCCTTTCTCGTCGAATTGATCCGGTCGAGTATCGAAGCCAGCGTGGTCGACTTTCCGGACCCGGTCGGTCCAGTAACTAGCACAAGGCCCCTCGGAATGGATGCGAGTTTTTCCACCACCGGGGGAAGTCCTAGGGACTCCAGTGGCGGCACCTGAAATGGAATGTATCGGAAGACGGCCCCGACCGATCCCCTCTGCTGCATGATGTTGTAGCGGAAGCGGCCAATTCCCGGTACCGAGTACGAACCGTCCAACTCGAGGTCCTCCTCGAAGCGCTCTCGCTGTCTCTGTGTGAGCATCGCATAGATCATCTCGCGAAGTTCCCTAGCTTCGAAGGCTGCGAACTCATCGAGTCTGACCAGTTCACCTGATAGTCGGACCGATGGTGGGATTGAGGAACTCAGGTGGAGATCGGATGCGGACAACTTCACCATTTGGGCCAACAGAACGTTCACGGTCGCCTTGTTCATGGCTGGTGGCTGATCGTTCACTGTGGCTAATCCACTTTGTGGGTCGAGATCTCCGTTATTGCCACGATAAGTCTCTGACACAGACACCGCTCCTTGTCTTATTTGGGCCGACGGCTCGGTCACGCTACCACCCTGAGGATCTCATCCATTGAGGTCCTGCCGAGGGCGACGTGTAGGAATCCGACTTCCTTCATCGTCTGCATATCGGAATGTTTTGCCAATTCCCTTATCGTGTCTGTCCTTGCACCTTCGGCGATGGCGCGTTCGATTGCCTCGTTTATGATCAGGACTTCATGAAGGCCGAACCTTCCGAGATAACCGGTTCCTGCACATCGTGAACAACCCGTAGCCTTGAACGCCTCAGTCGGTGGATCAAATCGGTCGAAAGGCCAGCCCGCCATGGACAGCTCTGCTGCGGTGGGTGAGTACGGAACCTTGCAGTCATCGCAGAGTCGACGAGTGAGGCGCTGTGCGACGATGCAGTCCAGTGAGGAGGCGATTAGGTAGGGTTCGATTCCCATTTCGGTGAGTCTCGAAGGTGTCGAGACCGAGTCGTTGGTGTGCAGACTGCTCAAGACTAGGTGGCCGGTTAGTGCGGCTTCGATAGCGATTATGGCCGTCTCCTGGTCTCGGATCTCGCCGACCAGGATGATGTCAGGGTCAGATCGGAGGATGGACCTAAGGGCAGATGCGAACGTTAATCCTGCCTTGTTATTCACCTGAACCTGGGTCACGCCCTCAAGACGATATTCAACTGGATCCTCGACGGTGATCACATTCCGGTCGCCGGAGTTAAGCATGTTTAGTGTCGCATAAAGTGTCGTCGACTTTCCGGACCCTGTGGGACCGGTCACCAAAATCGTGCCGTAGGGGCGTCTGAAACACTTTTCATACTCATTGAATGTCTGGGGCATGAAGCCGAGCTGGCCCAGTTCGAGCCTGGCAGTGGACTTGTCCAGTACCCTGATGACAATCTTTTCTCCCTCAACAGTGGGCATAGTCGCCACCCTCATGTCGATGGACTGACCGTTGATGGTGCCCGCTATTCGACCATCTTGGGGAATTCTCTTCTCTGCGATATTTAGATTCGCCATTATCTTCAGTCGAGAGGTGATTCCAGACAGGAGTACCTTTGGAAATCGATTTACCTCGTGCAGTACGCCGTCGATCCTCAGCCTGATTCGGACCTCGTGCTCCTGCGGTTCAATGTGGATATCGGATGCTCTCTGCTGGACTGCCTGCGCAAGGGTCATGTTGACGAGTTTGACAATCGGAGCATCTTCGATGACTTCGACCCCGAGATCGGGTTGCTCGTCGTCGGTCAACTGTTGCGTTGCCGCCTGGGAGGTCATGTCTATCGCCTCATCGAAGCGATTTGCCCTCTCAATTGCCTGCAGGAGCGAACTTCTCGTTGCGACCACGACGATCAACTCACGCTGGGTCATCGTCCTCACATCGTCAAGTGCGACTACGTCGGAGGAGTCAGCCATCGCCACAACGAGCTTTGCGGACTTCCATGCGATAGGTAGGATCTCGTGTTTCTTCGCCATCTGGATCGGGATTGTGGCCGATGCAGTAGGGTCGATGTTGATCCTTGAGAGGTCAACGACCTCAAGGCCGAGCCTCTTTGCCATCAGGCTCGCCATGCTGGACTCGTCGACCAGCTTCCTTGCAACCAGCACTCTGGTAAGCGGCACTCCGGTTGACCGGCTCTCTTCGAGAGCCGAGACCATGTCAGCCTCTTTTACCAGTCCCGCCGCCATGACTGATCGGCCGAGTGGGGTGATATTTGGGCCAGCTTGAGCCGCCGACGGTCCGTCCGCCGATCTCATATCCTGAATTGTATCCTCGGGTACGGTGCCACTCACAGCTGGGATATCGGCCCTTTTGCAATCACTCTTCAGTGAGTTGAGCACTTTGTGTGATTTCAGCTGTAAATATTTTCGCAGATCTCAGTCGGAAAGAGCCACCTGGGACCGCAGCCACAGCACAAGGACTCGAACCGTTATGCCTAGATTCAGAAGTCTGGATTAGTCCAGCTTGGGAAGACGTCCGGTAGTCCGTCGGACACTCGGTCCTGGAATGTGGCCCTCCTCTTCTCAAGGAACGAGGCCACACCTTCGTATGCATCGGTCGACCTGCCACGTTCGAACATCGCCTTAGAGTCCACTTTGTGGGCTTGCATCGGGTGGCTGGCACCGAGCATGGTCCACATCATCCGACGGGCGAGCGCCACTGAGACAGCGGAGGTATTAACGACGATCTCGGCCGCAAGAGCAGATGCCGTCACCATCAATTCGGAATCGGGCACCACGGATCGAACCAGGCCACCTGCAAGTGCCTCTTTCGAGGTAAAGACTCTCCCGGTACCTACCCACTCCATGGCCGTAGAAATTCCCACCACTCTTGGTAAAAACCAGGATGAAGCGGCTTCGGGAACCACTCCTCTGCGGCTGAACACGAATCCGAACCGGGCAGATTCTGAGGCGATTCTGACGTCCATCGGCAGAGTCATTGTCGCACCGATTCCAACTGCTGGGCCATTGATGGCGCCGATGACGAACTTCTTGGAGTCAAAGATCCGCAGCGTCAATCGACCGCCACCGTCTCTCATTGTTTCTAAGTTCTCTGACCTTGCCCCGTAGTCAAAGGTGCCGCCACCGGACCCGAGATCGGCTCCAGCACAGTAGCCTCTGCCGCTTCCGGTGAAGATTATTACTCTCACGCCATCGTCATCGTCGGCTGCGTCAAGCGCTTCGAGCAACTCCCGGTTCATGGTTGAGGTAAAGGCGTTCAGCCTGTCCGGCCTGGAAAGGGTTATTGTGGCGACGCCGTCCCGAACCACGTATTCGATTTCGGAGAATTCCACTCTGCCTCCTTTGTAAGACGGTATCTACCTGCGCAGATCATACGCCAGCGAAGTATTGGTTCAATTGCATATCTTTCTCAGCTGCGGCAGATGCAGAACTCATTCCCCTCTGGGTCGGCCATGACTTGCCAGTTCCACTGCTCCATGTCCTTTGGAAATGGAGTGCCGATCATTCGGGCGCCGAGCGCGATGAGTCTTTCTATCTCCTGTTCGGGGTCTTCAACGAACAGGTCAAAGTGGAGTCGGTTCTTTGTCAGCTTCTGCTCGGGCACCTTCTGAAGATACAGGACAGGCAGACCGCTGTTTTCTGGTGGTGTCATGCCTAGATAGTTATCCTCAGATTCATCGCCCCGACCGTAGCCGAGCGCGGCACACCAGAAGTCAGCCTGGGACGTCATGTCGTTGCAGTCAATGCCGATTTCGACCATTTTGATTGCCATGCATCCCCCTAGAGGCTGATGTGAGTGTCCAATTCTATTTTTGCAACTTTACCGGAGTGCATCGACCAACGATTCGCGCGTATGAGAGATAGGCCGCTGTGTCGCCGATAGGGTTGGATTAAGTGGCTTCGAACGGCCAGACTCTGAGTCTGTGGAGGTGGGACGCATAATGGACCTTGGCCTCCTAGATCCAGCGGCTCTTCGGATAGAACGGATCGACAGCGCTTCGGAGCTCATACGTATTGAGCCCATTCGAGAGGTGACTTGGGGCAAAGCTGAAGGCCCGCTCCAGCCCGACGTTTTCGTACATCTGCGCAATGGCGGCCTTATCCTTGCAGCGTGCTTAGGCGAGGAGGTTGTCGGATTCTCTTTGGCCTTTCCAAGTGTCTACCGAGGAGAACTGGTTCTTTGGTCCCACGAATCTGCGGTGCTGATGAAGGATCGGGGTGTTGGTGCCGCGCTAAAGGCCGCACAGCGTACTTTGGCCGCCGATATTGGTTACAACAAGATCATGTGGACTTACGATCCGTTGGTTAGGCGGAACGCTCACCTGAACCTCGGCAAGCTCGGTGCTACTGTTGTCGAATTCGTGCCTGACTACTACGGTCCATATAGGTCGGACCAACAATCTCGGGATGCCCTGACGGACCGCTTCGTCGTTAGTTGGCTGGTTGATCCTACCGAAGCGACCGTGTTGAAGCCTCCTGAGGTTGCCAAGACTGCAACGGTACTTGCGGTTGGCGAGATGGATATACCCGCCTCTTATCCGGAGGATGCCGACGTTATCCGGGTGGCGCTACCCGAGGACATTGTGGCTATGCGTTCAAGCAGACCCGAAGTTGCTCATCTTTGGAGCCTGGCTTTCCGAACGGCCATCGCTGAGTTTGGGTCGACCGGATTCCGGATATGGCTGGACACAGATGAAGCAGGTAGGACTGAAGGTTACATAGTCGAGCGAATTCACCATGGAGAGGTGGTAATGCGTTGAAGGTGGAGAGAGTTGAGCTGCATCGGTTGAGAATGCCCATGAAGGAGCCTTTCGAGACCTCATTTGGCGTCGAATATGACAAGTCGGTTCTCATTGTGGCGATCCATGGAGGGGGATTTGTCGGTCTCGGCGAATGTGGCGCCGCCGATGACCCGTTCTATCTTGAGGAGACCAACGCCTCTGCAGAGTACATAATCACCCATTTCCTGGTCCCAATGTTGCTGTCCACCGAGTTCGACTCTCCGGAGGAGTTTGTTCGCAGCATCGCTCATATTCGGCGAAATGAGATGGCGAAGGCGGCCGTAGAGGCTGCTATTTGGGACCTATTCTCCCGGTCACGCGGCACTCCGCTGTACAGGATGATTGGAGGCACCAAGATTGAGATTCCCGTTGGAATTAGCGTTGGAATACAGCCGACCATCGACCAGCTTGTGTCGAAGGTCGCCGGATATCTGGAACAGGGTTACAAGAGGATTAAGATCAAGATCAAGCCTGGGAAAGAGGTCGACCAGGTAAAGGCGCTTAGGACCACCCTTGGCGATTTTCCTCTGATGGCCGATGCAAACAGTGCGTATTGCCTCGAAGATGCTGAACTGCTCGGTAGTCTCGACAGGTACAACTTGATGATGATCGAGCAGCCGCTGGCATATGATGACCTGATCGATCACGCCGAACTTGCCAAAAAGATCTCCACGCCGATCTGTTTGGATGAATCGATACGTTCGTTATCTCACTTGGATGCTGCTGTAAGGCTCGGCTCGTGTCAAATAGTGAATCTCAAAATGCCCAGAGTCGGTGGTGTATTGGAGAGCATCAAGATTGCGAATTTCTGCGCAGGAGCGGGCCTAGACCTCTGGTGCGGAGGACTACTTGAAACAGGTGTGGGCCGAGCGTTCAATCTGGCCATCACCTCTCTAGACGCCTTCACTTTGCCCGGTGATACAGCACCGTCTGAGAGGTACTTCGTGCGGGACATAGTCGACAGACCAGCGGAGTTCTCGTCACCGGGGATCATTTCCTTGAGTGAGCGGCCCGGTGTAGGAGTCGACTTCGACCCTTCGACTCTTCAAGATTACCTCGTTGCCAGTACGTCTTTCGGGTGATGACTGAAGTGGAGAACAGTTGATCATCGCAACTACGGACAGGCTGATCATCCGACCCTTCGTACTGAGTGACATCGAGGGTTTCCACCGCTATAGGAGTCTGCCCTCAGTCAATAGATACCTCTACAGCGAGGCTCTGGACTTGGAAGCGTGCGGCGTAGTGGTGAATCGGAAGATCACAGAGTCGTCAATTACCACTACGAGCCCAGTCCTTTCACTCGCCGTCATCGAGGCCGCAACTGAAGTGCTGATCGGCGACGTGTTTCTCGGTTGGCCAAGGGTGGAACACAGCCAGGCCGAGATCGGATACGTCTTCGATCCTTCTAGCACCGGCCAGGGACTGGCAACCGAGGCCGTCAGGTGGCTCGTTGGGTTTGCATTTGATGAGGTAGGAGCGCACAGAGTTTTCGGTCGATGCGATGGGAGAAACGAAGCTTCAGTGGCTCTTATGCGTCGAGTTGGACTGCGGGTCGAAGCTCATCTACTCCAGAATGAGTTCGTCAAAGGTGAGTGGACCGACGAGGTTGTATGCGCGATCTTGGACTTGGAGTGGTATGGAGTGGATTCCAAGTGCCGGCACCGTTCGGTGGATTGGCTTGGAAGAGTCGACTTATCGAACCCGTAGCTTGAAAGGTCAGATCAGCCGTTCAAAGTGATGAAGCAGATCGCTATGTAATGACTGATAAGCGCGGCCAAGACCAGTGCGTGGAACACTTCGTGGTATCCAAATATCTGTGGTTTAGGGTTTGGCTTCCTCAACGCGTAGACAACGGCTCCCATGCTGTAGAGAATTCCGCCTAGAATGATCAGGCCCAGGGCCCAGGGACCCGAGGAGGTGTAGATCTCATGCACTGCTGCAACTGCTACCCATCCGATCGCCAAATAGACAACGGCGGTTGCCCACTTAGGTGCGTCAATCCAGACAAGTTGCTGAATAGCTCCTAACACACCACCCACCCATACGAGCCAAAGGATCAGTGTTTGAGTCGTACCGTGAAGGGCAAGTACGGCAATAGGAGTGTAGGTACCGGCGACGGCAGCGAAGATCATTGCGTGATCCATCCGTCGCATTACCCGTCGTGCTTCTGGCGTCCAGTTGTGCACGTGGAAAAGTGCACTAGTTCCGAGCATGAGTGAGATACATACGCTGTAGATCGCGACGGCTATCTTTGCCTTCGCGGTTGGGGCAGCTATCACGATGGCAAAACCCATCGGAATCGATACGAAGAAGCCGACTTGGTGCAGCCTTCCCCTGAACTTCGGCTTGACAGCAGTCTGAGCTACGGTGGTGGGTGTCGGTTCCATTCCGTTCCAGTCTGTTTTGCGCCAACACTGAACTGGTGCCGATCAACCAATTAGATCGACCCCACTTTCACCCCATGGAGCCTAGTTAGAGTTCCTCCTTTGGCTGTCTTGAGATTGCTCCTTGTTCGCAGCAAATATGGTGAGTTGACATTACGACCCGCACTTTAACCTATGCAAACCAACTCAGTTGGTCTGTCTCCGCAGGGTCAGAGCGCCAAGGCAGAGCGAAGCGGGAATGATCACCACCACTACCAGTACATCGATAAGCATTGCGCTGCCACCATACTGACCAGTAGAGGCTCTGGAAGCTCCGTCTACGACGTAGGTCATAGGGAATATGTCGGAGAGAAACTGTAGTAGGGCGGACATTTCAGGTCGGGGGTAGAAGATGCCGGATACCAGGAGCTGGGGGAATACGAAAGCGGGCATGAACTGAACGGCTTGGAACTCTGAGTTGGCGAATGCGGATATTAGAAGTCCGAAGCTCATGCCGAGTAACGCATCTAGGACCGCCACAAATGCCAGGAGGTCTAAATTACCGGTAACACTTAGACCGAGCACGCTCACACATAGTCCGATAGTGAGCGCAACTTGGAGTAGGGCAAGGCCACCAAATGCCATGCCATATCCGAGGAGTAGGCCGATCTTTGAAGCAGGCGTAGTCAATAGTCGTTCTAATGTGCCAGAGGTCCGCTCTCTCAGCATCGAAACTGATGTGACTACGAACATGAGAGTAAAGGGGAAGACAGCGATCAGAAGGGGCCCGACCTTGGCAAAGAGCTGAGAGTTGGTACCGAAGACGTATCTGAGAATCGCCATCAACACCAGTGGAATCAGCAGCAGGAGCGCTACGGTTCTCGGGTCGTGCTTCAGCTGCTGAAGAACCCTTTTCGCAGTTGTGATGGACTGCTTAAAGGACCTCATCGACGCTCCTTTTTAATCAAGGCTAGAAATGCGGAGTCCAACGTCGGGGAGTTAGTTCTCGCCCGTATTTCAGCTGGAGTGCCCTGTGTAAGTACTTTCCCCTCCCGGAGCAGGACGAGATACTGACACCTCTCCGCCTCGTCCATTACATGGCTCGAGATGATCAGGGTCCTATCTGATGCCGCAAGGTCGGTAAATAGGCTCCAGAGGTCCTCTCTTAGTAGCGGATCCAGTCCGACGGTTGGCTCATCCAAGATCAGTAGTTTTGGGTTTCCAACTAGAGCAACTGCGAGCGAGACCCTTGCCTTTTGCCCGCCGGATAGTTGATCGACCCGTTTGCCAGCGAAGTCCGTCATATCTACCTCACCAAGCACTCTTGTGACGTCTGACTTTGTGGAGGAGTAGAGTGAGGCGAAGTACTTGACATTCTCGGCGACCGTCAGGTCGTTGTATACGGCGAGATTCTGTGACAGATATCCAATATCGCCCCTCAGCTCAGCAGTGCCGGATGGGTGTCCCAGAATCGTCAAGGTCCCGCTCTCGAATCGTTGTACACCTACCAGACATCTGAGCAGGGTCGACTTGCCCGAGCCACTCGGGCCGATCAGGCCAGTTACCGTACCGACTTTGAACGAGGCACTTATGTCAGACAGGACCTCCACGCCTTTGCGCCGCACGGTGAGTCCTACTATTTCCACTGCGGTAAGCACCTGGTCAATCTAGTACATAGCCAACCTGGTCCACCGGAATGAGGCTCACAACAGCACTACCGTTCGGCGAAAATCCCCAAGACGTTGCCGGTTTCATCGATTCTCGCTCGTACACCTTGGCTGGGAATCTCAAGTAGCTGCTCCATGATTCGGGGATCAGCTGAAGTGCCTATGATCCGCGCCCCATCTACACTCCTTGTAAATATGTATGCCCTAGTGGCTTGGCCGGAGCGGTCATAGTTGATCGTGTGTGCCTCCACTTCGGCACTAGACGTGCTTCGTCTGACTTCAACAGACTTGACTCCTGAAGCGGCAAGGTGATCTAGGTTCACTGTGCTGAAAGGGTTCTGTGGTGGTTGACAGGACATGGCTGCCAGCGCATGTTTCGACAAGATCCCGCCGTTGGCGCTGAGGAGACCGAAAGTGGATGTAGCGGACCTAAGCCTCGCCACCATCGACGACACGGCATGGCTTACGTAGTTGTTCCACGGTCCACCTGCGAAGGTCAAGCCACCGGTGATGGTTGGAACCTTGGAGGTGGGATCGATGCCAAGTTCAGCAGAGGAGACTTCGACGGCTGATGGAAAGCAGGAGTACAGATCGATCAGGTCATACTCTGAAGGAGCGATGCCCAGGGAATCTTCCAGCGCTTGGCCGCATAGGGAGATCGGAATAGATCTCTCAATGTTCGGTCTTTCTGAAAGGTAGTTACTTTCGACTGCTGTTACGACTTTGTGGAGGTAGACGATCTTTTCTTGTGTGATTCCGATCTGATGTGCCCGTTCCTCAGTGGTGACGATAAATGACGCGGCCATGTCGACCTCACTATTTGAGCAGAGCAGCTTGGTATATGGGGTTGAGACCATCCGGTTTCTGACGCTGACCCCTGCGATCTCGTCTGGATCGACTTGCATACGCATGTTCGCGTGTGGGTTGCTGGCGGCCACTTTGGAGAAGTCTGACCATAATTGTGCGATATGACCAGTATGTTGCTGATTTGATCGACCTAAATTGGCCGCGATCCTGCTTTCGACTAGGGCATAGGTGTTGATTGGCAGGACGAGCCCGAGCTGTAACTCAATTTGACTAGCCATGTCTAGTTCTGAACCGAGGCGGATTGCATCGGTCTTTGTATCATCCAATTGACTCCAAGGTGGTCGCAAAGCTGTGCGACGGAACTGCGCTCGGCTGGCAGAAGATTCGGCGCCACCAATCAAAAAGACGAGAGAGGGATTCTCGGCCAGCTGCTCAGACGCGTAGGCAAGCGCAGTAATGGGGGACTGTCCCCCCGCAGTGGTGTGGTAGCTCCTTGGCCAATTCGCTAGGCCGAGCTTGTGCGCGAGTAGTGATCCGGGATCGCGGTAGCGCCAACTGAGAATGTTGATGATTATACAGTCAGTAACCAGCTTCGAGAGTGTTGGCATGCCCGAGTCTTCAAGTGCGACCTTGGATGCTCGCAATAACAAGTCGACTGGCTCTGCTTGGGATCCGTCGTCGACATATTGTCCGACGCCGATGATTACCGGCCTTACGGAATTCTGTTCGGGTTGGAGGTGAGTCAATTGATCTCCGCTCGATCGGCCATCGTAGTCTTTGGGCCATCTCGATCGAGCACGCCCAAGTCAGTGTGGGATGGAGCTACCTGCTCGAGTGGAACCCGTCTGAATCTTAACACCGGACAAGGGCTTTGCGCTGTAGGGGTGTTTGCAGCTGCGTCGTTATGCCAACTGAGGAGTTGGTAGAGTCGGCTTATTGATGCCTAGGGGGTCGTGTGCCGAAGACGAGATTTAGATGGATGGCTATGGCGGGTTGCTCCCTTATGACGTTGGCAGGATGCGGATCCTCCAGCGCTAGTTCATCGGTGGGAGCAAAGCTTGCAGTAAATCCCGAGGCTGGACTACTTGCAGCGGTCAAAAATACTGAGAGTGCCGCAGGTGCGAAGCTCGAATTCAGCGTTGATTTTCAGCTAGCTGGAGTTCCAGGAACTCCGAACACATCGGTTGCACAGGGCGGAACCGGCCAGGTGGATCCTGCAACCGGAGCAGCCAGGCTCGATTTTGCTCCCTCATCTGACACCGGCAATGTTCCACTTTCAATCGTCTTCGCAGGAAAAACTGCATATGTTAATGCTCCCGCGTTCGGTGGACCAGCGGGCGATTGGGTGAAGATTACGCCAAATACGAAGCTTCCGACCGGATCGGCAGGTCCCCTTCAGATAAGTGCGAGCGAGCTAGTCTCGGCTTCTCCGATTGCGCTACTTAGTATTGGGAAAGGCGTAGGGTCTCCCAGGTTTGAGAATGTCGCGCTTTCCACACCAAATGGCGTGGTGAAGGCGGTCAGGTATTCGGGGGTGGTAGGCCCTTCGGGAGAAAAAGGAATCAGCTCACTGATAGGTGGTATTGCAAATCTCGGAGGGGGAAGCAGTGGTTCGGCTGCAACCACAGAGCTTTTGGGAGTGCAGGCTCGAGCAGTTATCTGGACCTATCACCACAAGATCGCCAAGGAGCAGATTACGCTCGACTTCTCCAAGTTCTTCCAACAGCTTTTGTCTGCTCTCGGGTCCAAAACGTCTTCGAAAAAGGTCAAGGTGGTGGCGACGATTGTGATGGATCTCGGACCCTACCAAATCACGACGCCCGTGACCGTACCACCGAACTCCTCTTTGGTTGGCATTCCTGCGGGCTAACAGCCTGAATTGGCCACCTGCTGACTGGCAATGGTGATAGAACAGCCGAGAAGGAAGGCGTATTACTCCTTGGCCAGGAGGGTTTTCGCCTCAGAAATGCTCATGTCGGGTGATGGAACGATGATGTCAGAAGGTGTCAGATCCGAGTCGTCCAATACGACTCCCGAAGACACGAGCAGCTTCTGTAGCTGCTCTGAGCACTTTGCAAGTCCAGCGGCGTCACCTGAGTTGATCGCCATCTCCATCGCTACGTCGAGCCCATCTAGGGCTGGCTTGATGTTAGCCGGTACCCTATAGCGGGATTCGCCAGCCACCCTCACCACGAGAGAATCGGTACTCTCACCTTCAATTGGTGCGACGTTGGTGGAAGAGCCAGCCACTGTAGGTGCTGTTTGGGATGTCGGGGCTGCCGAAATACTTGCTTGGGACTCCGGAGCGTTCCCAGCTGTCAACCCCATGTCAGCTTTCAACTGCTCAAGTTGGAGGTCTACATTGCTTTTCAGCGTGCCAGCCGATAGGGCCGCCTCGATGTCGTCCTTGGGTCCCCCGATCGCGGTCTGATCCAATATTCCGCTGTCTGCCAGTTCGGAAACGGCCGCCGATCGAGCCTGCGCCTGGGTGATCTTCTCCTGTGCCCGATCCATCATGAGCGTTACGTCTGCCATGTGCTCGGACAGACCTGTCAAGTTCTCCATCGCATCTGTTGATGCCTTGGCTGCGGTGTACTGGGCTTTCATTGTTTCACGCTGCGAACGGAATAGTTCAAGCTTCGCCTGTAGCTTCTGTGCAGTGCCCTCGAGGGCCTGCTCTTGGGTTTGGAGCTGTGCAATCTGGGGATCGAGTGCTGTCATCTGGGTTTCGATCGACTGTGACCTGGTTAGAGCGGTCTTGGCAAGATCCTCCTGGCCCTGTTGGAGTGCCTGACGCGCCTGTCCCTGCAGTTTGTCATACTGCGCTTTCAGATTCGCACGTTGGGCCTCCAGCCGCTTCTGTGAGGTTAGGACATCGGCGATGCTCCGACGTACTTGCTGAAGGTTCTCCAGCATCTTCTCGTAGGACAGATCGAGGGCCTCGTTCGGGTTTTCGACCTTGTTCAGCGCCGAGTTGGCCTTCTGCTGAAATACCTGCGACATCCGGCGAAACAAACTCATCTGGATTCTCCTGCCTCCGGGCACTGCCCTCAAGTAAAAACGCGGCACTCTCCAATGTAGTTCGACTGTCCCTTGTTGTTCTGTAGCTGGGCCAAGATTATGGCCTCATATGGTGGGATGGGACTGCTATGGAGGCCTTTGATTGGGGCTGTCCTGTCCAAGGCCTAGGGTTCACAGCCAGTTCATCTGTGCAAGAACTTCCGAGGGGTCCTAGTCTGGTATTCGATTTCTAGTTGACACCGGTGAGGTATCTGGATCCTCTCCGACCAGCTGAGAGGTGGTTCGGGTTTGACTTTTACGATGGCTGATCCGAGGGTGAAGGCGATGAAGGAGACGCTTCAGAAGTTCGACTACTCCCTCGTGCTGGTCACCCTCGCTATTTCGACCCTCGGAGTGGTGATGGTCTATTCGGCCACCAAGACCAAGCTCGCAGGGCTCGGCCTGTCCTCTCACTACTACCTCGACAGGCAGGCAATATTCGTTGCAATCGGATTTGTCGTGATGCTGGTGATGTCTGTGTTTGACTATCGACGGATAGCTTCGCTCTCTTATATAATCTACGGCGGGATCGTGCTTGCCCTACTTGGTGTGCTCTCTTCTGTAGGCAAGCGAGCACTCGGCTCCCAGAGGTGGTTTCAGTTTGGACCCCTTCAACTGCAGCCTTCTGAGTTTGCAGCAATTGGGCTCATCTTCGCTGTCGCGTATTTCGTAGAGACCAACCAGGGAACCATCGGTGTCAAGAAGCTAACACTGATATTGGCACTGGCCCTGGTGCCTATGGGTCTCGTGATCAAGCAACCCGATATAGGCACGGCACTGATCATGGGGATCGTTTTGAGCGCAATGCTCGTGGCAGCGGGTGTACCACTGCGATACCTCCTTCTGCTCGCTCTTGCTGCGGTTGCTGCGGTTGCTTTGGTGGTTCACTTTGGAATACTGCAGAAGTACCAGGTTCAGAGGCTCACCGGCTTTCTGAATCCGAACCAGGGGGCCCTTTCAACGGGGTACAACCTCACCGAGTCCAAAATTGCCATCGGCTCAGGTTCACTGTTCGGAAAAGGGTTGTTCAAAGGTCCCCAGACAAATCTTGCTTACGTTCCCGAGCAGCAGACCGATTTCATCTTCACGGCCGTCGGAGAACAGCTAGGTTTCGTAGGTGCAACGGCCCTGCTTCTTGCCTTCGGTTTCCTCTCGTTCCGAATCTGGCGCGCGATGAGGTATGCGAGGGATGATCTAGGAAGGCTCCTCTGCTCGGGAATCTTCGCGTGGGTGGTGTATTCGGTCTTCCAGAACGCCGGAATGACAATGGGAATCATGCCGATCACTGGCATCCCGCTTCCCTTCATGAGTTACGGGGGATCGGCGAGCTTGGCTTTTTTCGCATGCATAGGAATAGTTTTGAATGTCGGGATGAGACGGAGCCGTTTTGAGCGGTCTTGAGCCGGACGATAGCCCAGCTTCGGAGTCGGTAGTACCGGTGGACCAGCTGGAATCCGACCTGTCGGCTGAGGTCAGTAGTCCAGAGTTTGGAACTGGTGCCATCGGGACTCCTGAAGCGCACTCAGATGAGTTTGTGACCACCTTGTTCGAGGATCACGAAGTCGGCTCCCTATCCACGGCGATCAGGTCTGAAAGAATGCTCCCAGCATTTGTATCCGACGTCGGTGTGGCGCTCCCTGAGACCAATGGCCGGATGAGGCTCCGACTCGTTGACCGTCCAGAACGAAGTATAGATATCCCAATATCGCTCGAGCAGGCTTCTGCCCTTTCCGCTGTGATTGCAGGAATAAAGCCGCCGCGCCCGTTGGCGAATGCGCTGTTCTGCGAGATACTTCTCGCCTACGACCTGGTCGTTGAGTTCGTCGCTATTGTCGGGAGGAATCGCTCCACGTTTCTAGCTGAGCTGACGTTGAACTCTTCTTCAGGGCGGCTCCGAAGTTTCCCCTGCCGCCCATCTGACGGTGTGCTGCTGGCTCTCACCCAGAACCCCAACGCTTCGATACTCATAGACGAACTGCTCATGCCGTAGGAGGGGTTCTCGTTTCGACCTTCTTTGTGTATCTGTTCTGCCTCTTTGATTCGCTGGAAATACGTAACAAAAGAGCAAACAGCACGTAGTTTGCGACCAGACTGGATCCGCCATATGCCACGAATGGGAGTGTGACACCGGTGAGGGGGAGCAGTTTGGTAACGCCAGCCATAATGAAGAAGGCTTGCAAGCCGAAGGTGAGTGTAAGCACAGTTGCAGTCATAGCCGAGAACTGATCCGGAGCCCTCTTGGAGACGCGCAAGCCGAAACCGACCAGCAGTGCGAAGCAGAAGAGGATGGCGGTCGTACCGAGAAGACCGGTTTCCTCCCCGATGGCAGCGAATATGAAGTCGGAGGTCACGACGGGAATCAGGCCCGGATGGCCACGGCCAAGGCCCACGCCTGAGAAACCGCCGGATCCGAAGGCATAGAGGGCCTGTACGATTTGGTATCCGATGGTCTGAGAGTACTTCCATGGATCTAGCCAGACCGTGATGCGCTCATTCACCTGGCCGAAAAGCCTCGCCGCCACAAATGCCCCTACGACGAAGAGGCCGCTTCCGAAAACGAGATACCACCAGTTGGATGTGGCGACCCAAATGGCTATCACGAAGATTAGGAAGATGAGTAGGGAAAATCCGACGTCCCTCTCAGCAGTCATGACTAGTAGTGAGATTGACCAAGCCAGCAGGATTGGGCCCGCAGCACGAATTGCAACTGATGCGCGCTTGAACTTGAATGGAGAGAACTGCGCAAGGACCTCCCGCTTCTCGACCATATAGGAGGCGAAGAAGATAGCCAACATCAACTTTGCAATCTCGATTGGCTGGAAACTGAGCGGTCCGAACCTGACCCAGAGCCTGGCTCCATTGATATTCTCGCCTATGACTGGTGCTAGTGGGAGTAGTACGAGCATGATTGCGAACAACATCATCAAGTAGCGGTAACGGTCGAGGAGGGTTACCCTTTGCACGATCACCAGAGTCAGAAGGAAGCCCACAACTCCAACGGCACTCCAAAGTGCCTGAAGGGCGGCCTCCTGGGGATCAAGCCTGAGGATCATGACGTAGCCGAACCCATTTAGGAACGAGATCAGTGGCAGTGGAGCAGGATCGGCATCAGGTGCAAGCAGTTGCAGACCAAGGTGGCAGAGGTAGGGTAAAACGGCTAGCCAAATGGTGCTACGAGGGATATGTACAGGAATCTTGCCCGTCAGTCCGGTTTGGCTCAAAACGTATATCAGGCCGAAGATTATCGTCTGCAGTATGAGCATGCCCAGTTCCGCTCGACGACGCGGATTTCTAAGCGACGGAACACTGAGCGCCACCTTGTACCGCTTCGCCGTAGTTAAACTTGTGGACGAATCGGGTTTGGTCGAGTATTTGTCCTCTTCATTAGCAGCCTGTTTATTCATTATTTGGGTAGGTTACTAGCTATGGGATTAACCGACACAGATAGGATTTCGAAGCTGGGCGTATCCAGGTACTACAATCGGGAACTCTCTTGGCTCGATTTTGCATGTCGCGTGCTCGAACTTATCGAAGATGAATCAGTTCCACTGTTGGAGCGGGTCAAGTTCATCTCGATATTTGGGAACGGACTGGACGAGTTCTTTCAGGTCAGAATCGCAGCGTTGAAGGATCAACTTGCGGCTAATCTCGGCGTGCTTTCCGCCGACGGAATGACGCCGCGAGAGCAGTTGAAGGCGATCAGACGCAAATTGGTCGGCATGCTCGACCGCCTTGACGCCGCCTATGAAAAGATCGTCAACGGCGAGCTTCGATGTAAAGGCGTGCAGCTCGTCGAGTGGAATGATCTCGAACTGTTCGAGCAGGAGTTGGCATCGCTGCACTTCTCTAAAGAGATATTCCCCGTTCTGACGCCGCTCGCCGTCGACCCTTCGCACCCGTTCCCTTACATTTCTAATCTGTCACTGAACCTTGCGGTAGTTGTACGGGACACAGAAGTTGATAGTCAGAGAATCGCCCGGGTGAAGATCCCACCACTTCTGCCGCGACTGGTAGAGGTGGCAGACGGCCGATTTATCACCTTGGAAGGTGTGATCGCTGCCCATCTTGAAATGCTCTTTCCAGAGATGGAAGTCGGTGAGCACTATGTCTTTAGGGTTACCCGAAACGCAGACCTCACACTCGAAGAGGAGGAGGCTGACGACCTGCTTGCGCTGGTCGAGTTGGAGTTGAGACGTCGGAGATTCGGGCGAGCCGTACGGTTGGAGATTGTTGCTAACGCTAATCCAGACGTGGTAGAGCTGCTGGTCAGGGAGTTGGAACTCCACCCAGATGACGTCTATTATGGCTCGGCAATGATGGACCTTGGCGGTCTATGGTCGATATACGCGATAGACATGCCGGAGTTGAAGGGCATAAGAGCTCCTTTGGTGACCCCTCCCGGGCTCTTGCCTGAAGGTCTGCCGAGACCGGAGATGTTCGGCGCTTTGAGGGAGCACGATTTTCTGCTACACCACCCCTATGAGACGTTCTCGGGTACCGTGGAGATGTTCGTAGACCAAGCAGCCAACGATCCTGACGTTCTTGCGATAAAGCAGACTCTTTACAGGACATCTGGAGATTCGGCGATCATCGAGTCGTTGATTCGTGCAGCAGACTCGAATAAACAGGTAGCAGTGCTGGTAGAACTCAAGGCAAGATTCGATGAGCAGGCGAACATAGGGTGGGCCAGAAAGCTTGAGCAGGCCGGTGTCCACGTCGTTTATGGTCTTGTCGGACTGAAGACACACATGAAGGCAATTCTGGTTGTTCGAAGAGAAGCCGACGGTCTCAAGCGTTACTGTCACATCGGTACGGGTAACTACAACGCAAAGACCGCCCGAAGTTACGAGGACATGGGGTTACTAAGCGGCGATCAGGAACTCTGTTCGGATCTGAGTGAGGTGTTCAATCTCCTGACGGGCTTCTCAAAAAAGCAGAGCTATCAGAGGTTGATACTTGCACCTTCTGAGCTGCGCACCCGAATCACCGAGCTGATAAGAGAACAGGCCAGCCTTGGTGAGGCGGGTCGAGTGATCATCAAGGTAAATGGCCTCGTTGATCCTGATATTATCGACGAACTCTATGCGGCTTCTATGGCAGGCGTGAAGATCGATCTGTTGGTCCGTGGGATATGTTCGTTGCGGCCGCAGCTTCCCGGACTCTCTGAAAACATAACGGTTCGTTCCATTGTGGGTCAGTACCTAGAGCACTCACGGGTCTACTGTTTCGGTGGCGATCCAGGTGCTGGACGTACTGTGTTCATCGGCTCGGCGGACCTGATGCCAAGAAACCTAGATCGGAGGGTCGAACTCCTCGTGCCACTTGTGGATCCTGCTGTAGAGGCGAGAGTGGTGGAGGCGTTGAGTTTGGATCTCGCTGATGACGTCCAGACGTGGGAGCTCGGCTCTGACAGCGTCTGGAAGAGAGTTCCAAATATAAACGGCTTCTGCGCTCAAGAGCGACTTGGAGAGCTTGCGATAGAGCGCTCCAAGTCTTTGGTGGGCAGACAGTAGTGGCAACAGAGAAAGAGTACAAAGTAGAGTTCTCCCATGGTGGGGATCCGAACCTGCTTACGCTGCCGAAAGAGATATCCCTCCACCTCAAGGTTGAGTTGAGCCAGATATCTGAATATCTAGATACTCAGGACATGCGACTTGCGGAACTTGGCATCGGACTCCGCTTCAGGAGTTTTGGGGACAAGGACGGCTTCGGCGAATGGACGATGAAGATTCCCAGGATTGTTGAGGCAGGGGGATCTTCGCTTCGGGAGGAGCTCGAGTCGAGACGCCTAAGGGACGATCTCCCCGCCGATATTCTTGCGGTACTTGTGGGACTCGGTATATCCGACAAATTGGTCCCAACGGTGAGTCTCTCGAATCTGCGTAGGAGTTTCGCAGTAGAGCGGGAAGGAGCGGCACTTCCCATAGAAATAGATCTCGACAGCGTAACTTTTGGTGACGGCTCGACCTTTGAGGAGCTGGAGATAGAGTTGTCCGAGATGGGCGCTGACCCTGAGGCGCGGGAGATCCTTGATTCGGCGATTCGCGCTGGCGGGAGACTGAGCGACAAGACCAAGCTTGAGCGCGCCACCGCCCGGTCCGAACTTGCCTCTAAGGCCTCCGAGGTGTCTCCAGACCTTTCAATTCCAATCTGGTGGTCAGAAAACCTAGGCAGACTCAACTCACTGCTCGTGCTGGCGTGGGGGACCGTAGTCGATGTCGGAACAGTTGACCGACTTGCTGCGGTGACCTGGGAGGTTTGCGCTTTGGAGCATTTGAGATCGGGAGATCTCGACCTTTTAGCGCAGATTATAAATGCACTGGTTGCAGTTGGAGAGTCCGGATCTACATCGGTCGAGGGGGGCTGGGTCCAGTCTATCCATCGCCTGTCAGGCCTTATCGGACAGTCGAAGGGTCCCGTCGGAACTGGGACGGCCACATCTCAGTTATGGAGGTCGTCTAACTCGGAGTTGCTGGAGTGTGGCGAAACCCTCCTTGGATTGGTTCAAGGTGTCAAAGCTCGGAGCGTAGAGTCCATAGACGCTGCACTATCAACTTTTTTTTCGATCTCTCCTTTTAGGGTCGAACCTGTTATTGAAAAGTTGATTGCCCGAGCATTTCTGGCACTAGTTTCAGATCGGAACCATCGTGTTTCGAACGGCAGGCAGCATGCAGACCCGGCACTGGCTTGTGCAGAGCTTGGCAACTTCTTGAAGAGACTGGACACTACTGGAGAAGGCAGATGACCAATGCCCATTCTCCGCTGGTCCCCCACAAGGGTCCCGTGGTGGCTGCTTTGGATCTGGGCTCCAACTCATTCCATCTTGTCGTAGTCCTAGTGCGACACGACAGAAGCTTCGACATAGTCGCTTCGGAGAAGCGAATGTTGAGACTCGGTGAGGAGGTTGCAAGGACTGGCCGAATATCGGATGCAAGTGTCGACCTCGCAGTAAAGACCGTAGTGGAGTTGACTAAAGTCGCAACTTCGGCAGGGGCAGAGGAGATATGGGCATTTGCTACATCGGCATTTAGGGATGCCGAGAATTCTGACGAAGTGGTTGCGGCGATCGAAGCCGGCTCTGGCATACACGCTCACGTCGTCTCTGGTCTCAAGGAGGCGCAGACGATCTATCATGCCGTCCGCTCCCACCTAAGTCTCGAACCGTCTCCAACTCTGGTGGCTGATATGGGAGGTGGCAGTCTTGAGTTGATTGTGGGGGACCAGCGCCAGAGTTATTTCACTACATCGCTTCCTTTGGGCGTCGGTAGGCTCAAGGTCTCTTTTGGAGGCAGCGACCCGATCTCCACCAAGGACTTGCGGCGTATCAGAGGGTATGTGGCCTCGGTTTTAGCACCGTCTTTGTCGCGCATCTCGGAGTTCGATCCGAGATCGCTCGTACTATCCTCTGGAACATTCGGTGCACTTCTAAAGATGGCTCAGCTCTCCGAAACTGGTGACCAATCCGACGTGTCAGCCCTCGAAGGATCTCAGGTCGATCTTCGCTTGGTGCGCAGATTGGGACAGAGTCTGCTAAAGCTTCCCGCCCAGAAACGACTCCAACTTCCAGGTGCTGAGGAGAGGAGAGTGGATCTCTTGCCACTGGGGTGGCTCGTACTTGAGCAGCTACTCACTGCGGTTGATGTCACCTCTGGCCGGTTCTCAAGCTGGGCACTGCGTGAGGGTATGGTTCTCGATGCCCTCGAGGCGCGCTCCGATTTCGAGTTCGCTTACGACTCTTCAGAGCTCCGATCTGGGTCGGTCCGATCGCTCGCGGAAAGATACAGGTCCTTGGATGGGCATTCGACTGCTGTTAAGACATTTGCCCTGACGCTGGCGGATGCGGTCGATCCTATTGCGCACTTCACTCCACTTGAGAAAGAACTGCTTGGTCATGCTGCCACCTTGCACGACATTGGCGAGTGGATCTCCAGAGAGGGCCACGAGAGGCATGGAGCCTATGTTGTCGACGCCAGTGTGCTAAAGGGCTTTTCGGAGTTCGAAAAGGCCTATATTTCGTCCATGATCAGGTTTCACAAAAGGGGTGTTCCGAAACCTGCTGATCATCTGCCGTTTCAGAAGCTCAAACCCAAAGATCGAACCCAGGTCGTCAAGCTGGCTTCGATTCTGCGTATAGCGGACTCTTTGGATCGCTCACATGGCGAGGTAGTCAAGGACATTGAGGCGGAGGTTGTATCCAAGACGTTGGTGATCTATGTAAAGACAGGCGAAGATATCTCATTGGAGATCAACGGGTTCAGGAAGAAGAAAGGCCTGTTCGAGGAGACATTCGGGATTACCGCCGAAATATATCCAACCAATCCGACCGACCTATCTTCCTGATCCTAGATCTGAGCTAGCTGAATGGGTCTTCGTCGGCACTCTTGGGACTATTTTTTCTCGGATCTATGGCGTCTAGCTCCATTGTCTCAATAGCCTGGGGCGCTGCACCCTTCACCCGAAGGCTTACGTAAGCGGCTGCGCCCGCCGGAATCGGTAACCAGAAATTGAACAGTCGATAACAGATCACAGAGATAATTGCGACACCTCTGGTTACACCAAATCCCCCTAGTAGTTTGATCAGCGCCGGCTCCACCAGGCCCAGTCCTCCGGGAGTGATCGGAATTGCTGCGAGTACGTTAGCCAATCCGTAAGAGACAAGGAGTGAGACGGGGGAGATAAGGTGACCAAAGGCGGCCACCATGATCCACAAGGATGCGGCATCGGCGAGCCAGTTGATGGTAGCCCAGAACAACGCCTTCTTGAGAAGGTCGGGATTTCGCCACAACTCCTGAATCCGCTCACCGACCCGAACGAAGGTCCGTTCTGCCGAGCCTGGCTTGATGAACGGAATCCGACCAGCTATCCGACCTACGACCTGTACGGCGCGAGATTCATTCTTGGTGAAAAGTGCCAGCAAACCCGCGAATGCCGCAATCAGCAAGGCTCCTACAAGAGCGGTGATGGCATATATGGGATCGAAGCCATTTAGTGGAATAGAGATGATTAGGGCTAGCCAAAGGATCACGTTTAGAACGATCGCTGACCCGATTCCCTGGATTGCGATGGCGAAGCCGGCATCAGTTCCGCTCACGCCAGAGGCAGTTAGGAGTTTGAGTCCAATGCCGGTGCCAGAGGCCGCTCCACCTGGAAGTACGTGCGAGACTGCCAGCGAACTGAGGTCTATTCTGAAGAGTCGCCACACCGCGGGAGCTGGTCTCGGCAGAACGGAGTGTGTGAGCTGAGCGTATGCGAAAAGGGCGAAAACTTCTAGTCCGAACGCGATGGCGACCAGACCGTAATTTGCACCACCGAAGAGATGAAGCGCTTTGCTTGGTCCAGCGAGGTTGGGCAGTATGAGATACTCGACTACAAAGAAGAAAAGTACCCCGCGTAGACCGAAAATCCCGAACCTGCGCAGCAGCTTCAGTAGGCTAGTCCGGGTCGCAGTTACGCTTTCTCTGGGAGAGTTCCTCAACTGATTGCCTGCGAAACCTTTCGGTGCTGGCGAACCGGCTGTGTCCATACGCGGCCAAGTCCGGATCGCCTTCGGAGCGCTTACCCCGAAACTCCACTTTCCACAGATTAGATTAGTGGCGACGTGTTTAGATTGAAGTTGTGATCCATTTTGATTGATCGGCCCAACCCGAAAGTCGACCGGCTCTTTCTCAAGAAGCTCTTCTGGATTGAAGGATCTGTACTGGTGGCTTTGGCGCTGGTCGGTCTCGTATGGCACCTACGAGGACTTGCCCTCGATCTCATAGTCTCTGGTGTGCTGGCGGTGATATGTGAACCAGCTGTCAGGGGTCTGCATCGATTGGGTATGCGAAGGTCGATGGCCGTGCCACTTGTTTTCGTGCTGATTCTTGGCCTGTTAGTCCTGATCGGTTTCCTTGTCAGCGTTCCCATCTATCAGGCCGGCTCGAAACTGCTAGCAGCTGTTCCGCATCTTATCCAGCAGGAACAGTCGAGTAAAGGCCGCCTAAGTGACATAATTAGACAGCTTGGCCTTGAGTCGTATTTGAAGAACTCGGCGACCAAAGTTTCGACAATTCTCGCGAACGCCGCCCACCCAGCATTCACAGCAGCGCGGCAGGTGCTTTCCACGGTGGTCGGATTGGTAACCATTCTTGTGGTTGCCATCTTCATCTCACTAGAGGCCCCCACAGTCATCAAAGCGGGTCTGTCGCGGCTTAGTGAGGATACCGCCGGTCGGATCAGGACGATAATTACTGAGACGTCGACGGCCGTTACGGGTTATGTGATGGGGAATCTTGCCACATCCATGGTGGCGGGGCTCGTAGTGGGCATGACTCTTACTGCACTTGGTGTCCCATACCCAGTGGTGCTTGCAATCTGGGTGGGTGCGGTGGATCTGCTCCCGCTGGTAGGGGGGCTTTTGGCAGGTGTGCCGACCGTTGGCCTCGCCTTTCTCCACTCCACCGGGGCTGGATTGGTCACACTGATCGTGTTCATCGTGTACCAACAGATAGAGAATCACGTACTCAATCCGGTGATAATGTCCAAAACGGTTCAACTCAACCCACTTTGGATTCTGCTCGCAGTTCTGATAGGGGCGCAACTGGCCGGTATAACTGGAGCCCTAGTTGGAATTCCCGTTGCAAGTGCATTGCAGGTCGTCTCGAGAGATCTTTGGCAATGGAGGAATCTCAGCACCTCCGAGGTCGACGAAAACGAGTCGGAACCGGGAATATCCGGAGTTGAGAGCGGCTGATCTGCGAGAGACGCTTCTCAGAACCCGTGTTCCGATAGCGGTACCATGCGCCATCCGTTCATCCCCACTAGCGAGTGAAGTGGCTCTAACGCGCCCAGAGTTGACTTGAAGGACCCGGGCGCACTGGTGCAGTCTGAGTCGTGGAGCAGAATGGTGCTACCGGCTTCGAGGTTAGATTTGAGGTCCTTCAGTACTGAAGCCGGCGTCGCCGCCGACCTCCAATCTCTTCCCCAAGTCCCCCACAAGACGGTCCTGAGTCCAAGGGAGGCGGCAGTGGCAAGTGTCGGCCTCGTGATCACTCCATAAGGTGGTCGAAAGTAGACAGGCTCCGATGACACGGTGCTCCGAATGGTGTCGAATCCGCGCTCCATATCGTATCTGATGCTCTTTGCGCTCCTAAAAAGATGGTTGCGATGCCAATTTCCGTGGAGGGCAATGTCGTGTCCGCGGTCGTGGACGTCTTTTAGAACGTATGGGTACCGCTCCACCATCTCGCCCAAGCAGAAAAAGGTAGCTTTTACTCCCAACTGGTCGAGCTTGTCGAGGATCAGTGGAGTCGACTTTGGGTCGGGACCGTCGTCGAACGTCAGGGCTACTGTAGTGGCTGAGCCCGTTCCAAGAAACTGTGGCCATAACGAACGCCTGAGTTGCGGAATCGAGTTAAGGGCAGGAAAGGAACGATACAGCGACTCGGCAGTGGCCAACCCCACGCCAAATCTTATGACTTTGTCCACCTTCGCTTCAGGCACCCAATGTCGCCGTAGGTGCCTGGATGATCCCCTGTGTGCGGAAGAGCCGCATTAGTGTCTTCAAGGTCGCAAGCAGCTCAGATGGTGTGAGCCCGGCTCCATTTACCTCATAGACGGCGCCTGTTTTGATCTTGAGCGATGAGCTTAGCTTTCCAACCATCAAGGCATGGACCAAAGTCTGGTGGTGAAGTGAGATCCAAGCAAGGTCAAGCGAGTTGACCTGCTCTTGCGGGACGTAGGTCTCCACTGGATATCCGGTCAGCCTGCTTAGCAGTACATCGGATGTCGCAACTGCATTGTTCGGTATGAAAAGGTGCAGTGCCGAGTTGTTGTCCCAGCCGCCATTCAGAATTGGAATTCCTGCTCTGGACATCTCGACAATCGCATTTGGGTCGCCTTGGGCCAGTTGACCGGAGATCACAGCTGATAGGTCATTACCTACCATGTAATTGCGAATTACGGTTGAGTTGATGTTCGAGACCGCAGGCTTCACAACAACGTAGGCGTAAGGTGCGGCCTGCGATGTCTTAGCTACATTTAGTCCATCGGAGCTAATTGCATTCGCGGCGATATTGAACGCAAAAAATGCCGTTACAACGGCGGCTGTAAGTGAAGCCAACCTGCGGGGAAGTGTCACCAAATCACTGCGGCGCAGAAGTGTATAGCGTTGTCCTGCAGCTTTATGGATAACCCCCTCGACAACGGGGATCAGTCGACCGCTGAACAGGGCCGAAGCTCTTCGTGTAAGTAATTCGTGTCCCGCTGCAGCTGACTTGATGGCGTGGGACAGCTCATCTTGGCTCTTGGCCCAGATCGTCACGCCGGCCTTCTCCATCTGGATAGTGTTGGAGCGCCCGTGACCAGCAATCGGTCTGTAGCTAACGACCGGAACACCCGATCGAAATGCCTCCATGGCGCTCAATCCGCCGGCATTTTGTATCACAACGTCCGAAGCCGCCATCAGCTCTGGCATCTTGTCCGTCCAGCCGAATACCGTGCTCTTGGCCAACTCCCGAAGACGGTTTGCCAGCTCTATGTTTCTGCCGCAGACAACAACTGGGTGAACGCCATCGATCTCAGCTAGCTCATCGACGGTCTGCTCAAGAGACCCAACCCCCCAAGATCCGGCAACCACCAAGACGATCAGTCTGTCAGTTGGAAGTCCGAGGCTGATCCTGATTGGATCTGGATCCTCTGCCTTCCTGAATCGGTCTGGTACCACCGGTCCAACCACTTCAGCGGGCCGGCCAAGAAGCTGCTCAACTTGGTGCGAGGAGATGTCTGATACGCAAAGGTGAGCGTCGATGCCCTTGTGAACCCAAAGCGGGTGGACAGCGAAGTCGGTCAGATAGGTAACAACTGGTATTCGCAGGGTCTTCACCCTCCGAGCCCTCGCTCGTCCTAGCACCACCGAGGCAAATGGATAAGTGGAGATGACCAAGTCGGCCTCGAACTCATTTGCCCAGCGTGTTAAGCGTCTAGAGAAAAAGAGTGATAGGAAAAAGGTAGCTATGGGTGCCAGAATCTTGATTCGTGACCAGAGCCAATAGACGAGGTCATAACTCCACGGTGCCGACTCGATCTGGAAGTGATACGTCTTTTCGAGAAACTTGCCAGCACTCGGGGAGGCGTCGAGGAAATCGACAAGCTTGGTTTCCCAGCCCTTTGAGTCCATCTGAGCAATTATTTCGTTGGCCGCACCATTATGACCTGCGCCCATACGCGCAGACACGACCAGAACCCTCCTCGACACGCCACTAGCCTATAGCAAGTTCAATGGCTATCGTCTTCTCTATCCTCTCTGCCGTCTGCTTTTCGGCCGCTGCCCTGTATCAGCTGGTCGCTAGCAAGCAACAACTCGCGTCGAAGAACATGAAACCCACCCTGCTCATCTCGCTGTTTCAGCATGGAGGTTGGTTGATTGGACTGGCATTAGACGCTATTGCCGTAATTTTCCAGATCATCGCACTTTCGTCTGGTTCGGTCGTGGTAGTGCAACCAATAATTGCTCTAGGGCTGGTGGCGTCGGTATTGGCGGCTCCACTATTCGGAGTGAAACGCCCAGATAGAGCATCGTTACTCATGGCATTTGCTGGAACCATGGGGGTCGCCTTGTTCGTGATTGGACGTCCAGTTCAAGCGGGGGATCACTACAGAGGAGGTTTGACCGTTATCGCCTCGATCTTGGTCTTGGCGGTTTCGGTGTGCGTCTCGTTGCTTCCGATCAGATCAGAATCGATTAAAGCTACGCTGCAGGCCGTTGGCGGAGCATTGTTGGTCGGGTACGCGTCAGTTCTGGAGCGAGAGCTAGGTATCAATTTTCATCGTTTAGGCCTTGTAGGATCGCTGACTTCGAAGCCCGTAATCTCCTTGGTGGCAGTAGGGGCGGTTGGCCTTTTGGTTACACAGAGTGCCTTTCAGCTTGGAGAGCTTCACGTTGTGCTTCCGATCTTCTCCGTCGGAGAGCCAATCGTGGCACTCGTCGGGGCCAAGTTGATCCTTGGCGAGCGTATCTTCGGTAACGGCATCCACGCAGTTGGTCAGGTGGCGGGTTTGACCGTGGCACTAGTTGCGTTGCTTGTGCTCGCCTTCCGGACGTTACCGTCGGAACTAGAAGAGGGGTCGCGGGGTGGCCCTGAGACCCCGCATACCGGATCGGTATAGCTCAGTGGTGACCTGTTTTTTTATTCACGGTCAACCTGGCTCTGGGTCTGACATGGCTCAAATCGCTGAGCTTGTGCCTGGATCGATCAATAAGGTGCAGTTCGACCGTCCGGGTTGGGGGGCCTCACCTGAGGCCGTTACTGACCTGTGGGGGAATGCTCGATTTCTAATAGCAGAGGCGGAAAAGGTTCGAGGAAGCCGAATCCTGTTCGGCTACTCCTACGGCGGCTCGGTCGCTCTTGCAGCCGCAGCGCTACGCCCCGACCTCTTTGGATCTGTCGTTCTATACGCGCCGGCGTCCGGTGTCGAAGCCCTCGTAAGTTTCGATCGTATGCTGGCGCAAGGACTCTTTGGACGGACCCTTTCGAATTTGGTGATTCTTGTCGCTCGGAAACTTCAGGAAGATAGCTATGGCTGGGGAAAGAGGGCGGGTGAAAGCTTCTGGTTCGAACAGGAGCGGTTGGCAACCGATCTCAAGTCGCTCGATGACGCAGTTGGCGGCCTCGAAGTCCCGATCGTGGCAATTCATGGGCTCGGCGACAAGGTAGTGCCCCTATCTGCCTCAGCGAGACTGGTGCAACGGGCTGCTAGAGCCGAGATGGTCCTTCTTGAGGGAGAGGGTCACGCGATTTCTCCGGCTGTTGCAGTCCAGTCGGTCTATGAAATTGTTCGCAGGGCTCGCTGCTGCAAGATCTTAGAAATAGATGCTAACTAACTAAAGTTCAGTTATTCGAATTTATAGAGGTTTCATCATCACTCGATGAAACGGAGCTGGTGCCTGCTGAACTGCACTTTTGTCGGAAATTGCTATGGGTCTGACAGTTGAGAGTGAGCGTATGATAAGTGGCAAATGGTACCTTTGTTGTTGGAATAAAACCATGCTAAATCAGACTTAATAGAGGTGAAGTGTTAACTTGTATGAAACTTGCTTTAATACAAGTTAATGCAAGTTGTTCAAGCCAGATGGTGGGGTGGCCAGTGAAAGGTTTGTCGAAGCAGGATGTTAGGCAGCGGGGTGCATAAGATGAATAGGCTGCGTGCTATTGAAGAATTTTTCGGGGTACGAAGGCCCGGGGGGGTCGCTAAGCGAGGTCTGAATGCCGCTAAGGGAATTACCGAGGGCGGAGGACGCTAGTTAGATGGAGTCGAAGAAGTTAGCCACATGGAACTTCCAGAACTGGCGTGAGGGCGCCAAATGCAAGGATGTGGATCCGGCCATGTTCTTTCCCGTCGGTGTGACCGGCGAGGCGGAAGTCCAGATAATCAATGCGAAGAGGTACTGCTCGGACTGTCAAGTACAGAACTTGTGTCTCGAGTTCGCACTTCGTACTAACCAAGAGTACGGAATCTGGGGCGGCAAGGACGAGGAGGAGAGACGTGCAATTAGAAGGGTGCGTCGTCACCAGAAGAAGCTCGCTCAGGCTTCCTAAGCCTTGCGGTCATCTAACTTTCAATCGGGGTCGGAACTTGGTGGCCCTTAGTCGATGACCCTTTGAGGAGCGGTGTATAGGTTCGCCGAGGTCTGCCTAGTGAAGCCAACAAGAGTGATTCCCAATCGATCGCATGCTTCAGCGGCCATGGAAGTCGGTGCCGAGACGGCGACAATCATCTCAGCACCTATAGACCCTGCTTTTTGGACCATTTCGAATCCTACTCTTCCGGACAAGACGGCGATCAGCCCCGACAGGTTCCGTTTGTAGGTGAGCATGTTGCCGATCGCTTTGTCGAAGGCGTTGTGACGTCCGATATCTTCCGAGATAACGTCCGGTGCTCCGCTTTGGAACAGTCCGACAGCGTGAACGCCGCCGGTGTCTTGAAACAGCCTTTGCCCGCGGGCCAGCCTTGTAGGTAGGCCGTATAACTCCTCTTTGGAGATCCTTACGGAGTCTTCCACTCTACCAAGTGATCCAACGAGCGTTTCAATCTCGGAGGAACCACATAGGCCACAGGCAGAAGTTCGGGGCCTAAATTCGGGCGTCACTCTCCTTAGCGGCAATCCCCGCAGGGTGACGGTCACGACGTTATACCACTGCTCGTTCTCGGGAACGTCTGTACAGTACTTGACCGAGTGCACTAGATCTGCGTCAATGATTCCCGCTGAGTAGAGCGTTCCAACTGCAAGATTGAAGTCGTCCCCTGGGGTTCGCATTGTTGTAGTGATCGTCGTGCGTTCACCGCTTGGCGTTTGGATCTGAATCCTGAGCGGCTCCTCGCCGGCCAGGTTGTCGAATGCGGTCCTTTTTGCCTGGCCGTCCAGCTTCTGGATCCTTATCTGGGATACTTTTTTGGACACTTTCCCCTCCCTCAATGTGGATCGGATCGTCCCGCCGTGGCATTCTCACGTGTCCGGGTACTCCGCTACTTGAACATCGGAGCAAGTTGATGACTATTGACGGAGAAAGCGCACATGGGCCCAGAGTCTCAAATGACCAACCGGTAAACTCTAACCCATAGTGGGTTGGGAGTAGAAATTATCATGGGGTCGATGGGGTTACGCACTCGACGGCGACGGTGGTCTGTTTGAGCGAGTGGGAAAAGAGCGAGCCAGCTCCTCTTCCGGTCAACGGTTCCTCCGCAGCTAAATTTCGCAGTTCAAAGTTGACCGCAAGGCGAGCGATCCTTCCTTTCGGCTATGTTGTCCTGCCCCTTAGGATGTTTCTTGGATTCACATTCGGCTTCGCCGGGATCCAGAAACTTTCAAATCCACAATTCTTCAATTCTCAGAATCCCGTGTCTATTCAGGCCCAGTTCAAGGTCTTCAGTTTGACCTCTCCGCTGCATTCACTGCTTGCACCATTGGCCAAGCAAGCCTTTTTGATCGGTTTCATTATCGCCATTGCCGAGGTTGCGGTGGGGATCGGTGTGCTTTTCGGAGTGTTCACGAGGGTGGCATCGGCCGGTGGCTTTTTTATTTCGTCCATGTTGTTCCTGACAGTGTCTTACCATGTGAAACCCTTCTATACCGGTTCTGACGTAGTGTTCATCTTCGCTTGGTTGCCACTTGTGGCCAGGGGTGATGCGGGGGTGCTGTCACTCCAGGCCCACTTTCGACGACGGGCACTTAGGGCGGACTCAACTCGGTTCGTAGAGCTGGATTTCACCTCCATGGCTTCGATCTGCAAACACAAACTCGGAGAGAACTGCAATTATCTGGCCAAGGGGGCGAAGTGCGAGGTACAGTTATGCCCAATCCTGAGGACGGTGACAGCAGCAGATTTGGCGGCCGTTGACCGCTTCGATGACTATCAGCTTCAGCGGCGGAAATTCGTGGCCTCCTCAGCAGCGGCCGGTGTGGTTGGAGGTATCGGATTTGTCGGCTCGGCGTTCGCCGCGATTGTGGGGCGGATGTTGGCACCGAAGTTCACAGCCCGGGCGCCGTTCTCGTTTGGTACGAGCCTGACAGGGGCCAAACCCAGTGTGACCTCCTCTCGCGATGCGGCGACGCCGACGTCAACTACCTCGTTGGATTCAAGAGCTACGGCCACAACCGCTGCCAATTCGCCGTCCACTTCGGTCACAGGTGCTAAACCAGCTGGTGTCGTTATCGGGCCGGCTACGGCTGTACCACTGGGCAAGGTCGCATCGTTCACTGATCCAAAAACCGGTGGCCCCGCCTACATACTGCATCCCACCGCCTCCGGATTCGTTGCCTACTCGGCAATCTGTCCCCATGCCGGTTGTACGGTTATGTACGAGGCGAATGAACGTTTCGTATGCCCGTGTCACGGCTCTCAATTCAACGCCACAACCGGTGCTGTCCTGCAAGGTCCTGCCTCGACCGGTTTATCCAGTATTTCTATAGTTGAGGGTTCTGACGGCCAGTTGTACGTTCAAGGCTAAACACCACTACTCGCTGCCAGGAGTACTGAAATTTCGGAGCGTCCTAACTTGATTAACTGGTAAGAGCGCTGAGGACGGACTCGATCTTGGCCTCAGTCTCTGCCAGTTCAGCCTGCGGATTAGAACCTGCAACGATACCGACGCCAGTTCTTATTAGTGCAGTTCCGTCGGCTATGCATACATTTCTCAGAGCTAGGTGGAGTTCACACGAACCATCACCTGAGATGGTTCCGACCAATCCGCCGTAGAGTGATCTGGGCTCAGATTCGATCCTAGCTATCTGTTCGATGGCCTTTCGCTTTGGGTCTCCTCCAACGGCAGCGGTGGGCGCGACGGTAGATGCAACCGCCAAAGGATTCACGCCGGGTTGGATTCTGCCCGTTATGGCCGTCATCAGATGCTGGATAGGTCCGAAGCCTATGACTGATGGGCGAGGTGGGTAGGAGATATCCGAGCAGTACTCACTAAGTGCGCTAGTAATCTGCTCCACGACGATGTGGTGTTCCCGTGAGTCCTTCTCGGAGTCTGAAAGCACTCCCGCTGTACTCTTACGCTTGGTGCCGGCGAGTGGGGATGAACGTACAGTCCCGTTCGAGATGGCCAGCACCAGTTCAGGTGAAGCCCCGGCATAGTGTCCATGGAGATAGCTTGTTGCGCGGGGATACCGTTCTGCGAATCTTGCGAATGCACTTGTTGGCGTGGCATCGGTGGCCAACCGGAATCGCGCGCTTCGGGAGAGGACTATCTTGCGTAGCTGCTTGGTTTCAATAAGGCCAAGCGCATCTTCTACCATTTTGATCCAAGAATCCGCGGCGGCGTCGTATACGCGTTCAGCGAGGACAGGTCCAGCTGAGGAGACCGCCTCACTGGCAGCACTTAGAAGCTTTTCCGAAGTTCGGATCGCCTCGCTACGCTCCTCGGCGTTTCCGTATACCCTGACCTCGGGTGGATGCAGATCCGAACCTTTAATCTCGATCCTCGGAATTACGAGTTCGAACGGCTTGGTTGGATCGAATGGAATCGCCGCAAATGAATTTGCCGTGTGTTTGTCGGTGTTCAGAGCTGAGAGCGAGTTAAATGCCGAGTTGCACCCATCGAGGCTTCCGAGTCCCTCAAGAACCGGAAGTCGGATTGCATCGCCGCACATAACCAACCAGCTGCCATCGCGCGAAGTGGCCCGTACGTCGATCCCGAGCCTTTCTGCGGCCATGACAACCTCGACTGAAGATAGGTCGCCACTGGAAGATTCAACCCGGAAAGATTCAATATCCCAGCTGTCGACTGCCATCACTGCGCCCCCTTTCGCGTGCACAGTATGGTCTGAGCTGCTCCGAGGCCAGTTAGGCGAAGGTCAATTGCCTCGAAGCCCTCATCAGCCAACATTCCCCTTAGGCCCGCAGAAGTAGGGAGGTACGCCACTGATTCTGGTAGGTACCGATAAGCAGATCGGTCCGAAATGACCCCGCCAAGTCGGGGGACCAATTTGTTGAAGTAGATATTGTGACCAAATTTGAAGACTGGATTGGACGGGGTAGAGACCTCGAGTATGCCGAGCCTTCCGCCGGGCTTTAATACCCTTCGGAACTCGGCGAAGACTGGTTGCAATGAGGTAAAGTTCCTCAAAGCAAAGCCGCAGGTGAGACCGTCGAAACTTTCGGTTGCAAATGGAAGTTCCAAGGCAGACCCTTGCACTTTCGGCGCAGTCGAATGGCTGTGTTCCAGCATTCCAAAGGAGAAGTCAACTCCAACAGGGATCAGACCGACTGAACTCAACATGGTGAGGAAGTCGCCTGTGCCGCAGGCCACGTCTAGTACTCGCTGGCCTTTTCTGAGACCGAGCCCAGCGACAACCTGCTTCCTCCAGATCTGGTCCAATCCAAATGTCAAGATTCGGTTCGCTAAGTCATAACGGGGCGAGATCCGGTCGAACATTTCGCGAACGTATCTCTCTTTATCCGCATTTTGCGGAAGATTATTTGGACCCATATCAGTTCCTGTCCGATTGGTTGACTCTTATCTGGATGCGATCGAAAATGACCGCGAGCTCATCCTGATCTCCCCGTTCAACAATGAACGCCAACGAACGATTTAGCAGTTCTTTCTGAAAGTGGGCAGCTACAAGGGTCGTCGAAGTCTGAAAGATCTCATCGAACCGCCGGAGAAGTTCGGTCGCTGGTTGTTCGAAGTCGCCATCAGCGGGCCGGGATGAACGTATCGGATTACGCACGAACTGTTCAAAAAGTGACACGGCATCGTCGAGTACTTGGTCCAGTGCGAACTGATAGGTGGCGGCTAACTTCAGTAATGCGGCCATTGGAATACCCGACTCCAACAGCGATAGCGCCGCCTTGGCCAACACCACATCGACACTATTGAAGTACTCCGCACCATCGATTGTGGCCGGACGTAAGATCTGCTGCAGCACCAGAGACCTGACGATCTGCTCTGGCACGCTGGTCTGCCTGACGAGCTCCTCAAGACTGAAATACTGCACCTCAAAGGGCTTGAGCGCTCCATCTTGGAGTGTGCTGTGAGACTTTGACGTAGTTGGAATGTGCGGCTCGCTCTCGGGGATCTGGGAGATCGCCTTCAGACTCCAGCCCGATTCTCGCAATCTTCTGATTCTCTGAAGTTGATCGAGATGCTCGGATCCATAAAGCGCGATTCTCCCACGCCGTGCTGGCGGGGATATTAGGCCGAGAGCCTGGTAGTACCGAATTGTATCGATTGTAAGGTGACTCGCATCTGCGAGATCAGCGATCCGATAGAACTCGCCTCCGGTAGGTACCCGATGAGCAGATTCCAGCCGGGCCGATGCACCACTAGAAGCTGTTGAGACCATGCTCCCATTATATGAGTGATAACTTGCAATGTTCTAATACGTACTCAGTGGTGAGTTAACTTGCGCACCTCAGAGGGTGCTTCGTCTCATTATTTGCAACGCGATCAACTTCTCCAGGGCCGGCCGAACTTTCGTTACAACGAGACTCGGCGATTACCTTTGTGGGTTGAACGTCACGGCGTGACCAACTCCACAGCCACCTTGTCTATACGACTGGCTGACACACACCAAGGCAGCTGGAAGCGCTTTGAGTGTTCCATCGGATTCGGGGAACTTGCCAGAGTAATTGGCATTGCAATGCTGATGGTGCGCTGCTCTCCTCTGCTAAGTCACTTAGCCAAACGGCCCGTCATCATAAGTTTGGCGTCAAGCGGAACCCTCGGCGCACATGCCCGTGCCTGCGGAATCACTTCATGATCATTCATGATCTGGTCCGTCTCGATGTCGGACGTGGGCGACTGGTTGGCGTCGATCCATCTGGTATCGGTGGTTTCATGAGCGTAGAAACCGAGTAGGTATCGACAAGTGCTGACTCGATCGTTGCCGGCTCGGCATGAATGGTTATCCAATCTAGGTTAACTGGCCCGCCAAGAGCCGCGCTCTCGACATAGTACCCAAGAAGCCCGATCAAGGTGTTTGCCAGCTCGAAAGTATCGGCACACGGGCTGCTTTTATAGCCTACCCTGCACCGAGACCGCTTGTGATGGCCATCATCGCAGTTCGCTTTCGTGGGAGTCCTTGACGTACTTGACTACTCCGAACAGAGATGCGGTGTCGGGCTTCATTGCTTCCATATCGGTAAATAGCGTGTACATATGTTGGGCTAAGTAACACCAAACCCGCATGGCTCAACGACCAACTGGTCCGGCTCCAAACACGGCGACGATATGAGCAGATCTGTAGGCTCCGTTCAGAGCCGAACTCACAATTTTTCGGAAGTAAATCGAAGAGCAAAAGCAGCTTGTTTTCGGTCATTTCCGCTGGTGATCGGTCAGTTGGTCATTCTGTGAATGGAAGTCGTACGAATCCTGCCAGGATTTAGCCGATTTCGCCGTAGGAAATCCAACCTTGGCTCTGTCTGCACGGGCCGAATTGCCCCTCACTTTAGAACAACAGATTCTGCAGGCGATTATAAAGTAGACCAGCCCGTAGCCCCCGACCTGCATGGTCCTCCACTGCAGCTTCAATCCTTCTATCAGGACCCAACGAATTCATGACCATTTGTGCCTCAATCGATAAAAAAAGAGCCTCGCTCCTGAATATACGCCGATCGGTTCCACAAATAGGGATCGTGTCAACTTCGATAACCGAATCGCCATCGGCTTGCAAGCTCTGATGGGGGACTCGTCTCGGGCCTTATTGTCCTGACTTTGATATAGAGGAGCTTTAATTGTAGGCCCCTTCATCTGGTGTCATTGGTGAGACTCCATTGGATCTCATAATTTCCCCCAAACTGCGACTTGGCGGAGGTCAGATCTGGTCGTAGAGGCAAAGATCAAATGGGACTAATTCGCCACTGGATGACCCTATTCGGAAGAATGGGGTTATCGATTGTCCCGGTTCTACCTGCTAGATCTCTGAGTTGTCTGAGCCGGGCACTTGCATACTCGTTGTGACACCTCTGTCCAACTTGAAGAGGGAAATGCTGCCACGTTGCCAGAATTCTCGCCAATCGGATGAGCCTTCCGAAGGTGGTAATTCCTTACCAGTGCCTGTAGAAATTCTTCAGATTGGAATTTCAGCGTTGCAGTGTCGACACCGTTCGTAGGCTCGGGAGGTTAGACGTTCACAGTTTTTGCACCGGTAGGGCTTGATCTGTCCTTTCGCAATGCGTCGAATGGCACTTAGTAGCATGCCGCCTACCGCTACAACGAATAGACCTTCTAGGAAATCTCTGAAGAGGATCGATATAGACGCCAGACCTAAAACCACACTTCAAATCTAGGCCGCTTGGTCAAAGATGTGGAAAATCTAAACCGACTAGTTATGTTCCCAGTTCGCTTCTCAGCTGTGCGGCTAGCTGTTCTACCCCGTCGATCACCTTGGTGGGGTAGTGGGGGTCCATATCTCGCAGCTCCCTTACGACCAGCGACATTATCGCCCAATCCCGATACCATTTGTGGTCTGAAGGTACAATGTGCCAGGGTCGGTGTCGATCAGAAGTGGCAGATATGACCTGGGAGTATGCCCGTTGGAAGTCGCTCCAATGCTCTCTAGTGACAAGGTCTGCAGCCGAGAATTTCCAGTGCTTCTTCTCAATTTCGATCCGTTCAAGAAACCGTCGGGTCTGTTCCTGTTTTGAGATGTTCAGGAATATCCTCACAATTCTGGTTCCATTGGCCTGAAGCAGGGCCTCGAAGTGTTCGATCTCATCGCGGATCCTGTGAAGTTCTTCCTTGGTCCGGGTTCGGTATGCGCAGGGAACTATCAGGTCTTCGTAATGGCTTCGGTTGAATATAGTGATGGCGCCCTTGTACGGGGTTCTGCTGTGGACTCTCCAAAGGAAGTCGTGTTTCAGCTCCTCTTCCGTAGGTGCGCGGAACCCTTCTACCGTAACGCCCTGAGGATTGACCCCATCAAATACTTTCCTTACAGTGCCGTCCTTCCCGGACGCGTCTAATCCCTGGAGGACGATCAAGAGGGAGTCGGTTGCCTGCGCGTGCAGCTTCTCCTGCAGGAGTTCCAGTTCCAGCCTCAGCAGCTCAATTTCGGCGAGACACTTCTCCTTGGGCCCGGCAAGGGGAGTTGCCGCCGGATCCTTGGACTCTAAGAGATTTCCCCCCTCGAGGATGTCTCGGTTTCCCGTATCCACCTTGAGATGCAGCCAGACCTTGTCCAACATCTCCTGCTCCGCGTATGCCATATCTACCCCCTGCTTACGGGTGCCATTCCATTGATTTCGTTTCTGGCTAATCGGCCCGGAAAGCTGCCGTGAAGCAGGTTGACCAGAGTGCCTCGGTGGGTGTCTACCGGTTCAGTTGTAGTAACGGAAGAGGATTTGGGCTGCTAACGATGGTTTTGCGGAGCCTTCTACCTCGATTGTCACGTCCACTTGAGCCTGAGCCCCGCCGGCGAACTCCTCAATTTCGACGAGGGTTGCACCGAGCCTCACGTTGGATCCAGATGGTACGGGTGATGGGAAACGTACCTTGTTGGCGCCGTAGTTGATCGCCATTGAGACGCCGGAGACACTGAGTACCTGTCCCAAAAGTACTGGTACCAAGCTCAAGGTGAGGTAGCCGTGGGCGATCGTTGTACCGAAAGGTCCCTGAGCTGCCTTCTCTTTGTCGATGTGGATCCACTGGTGGTCGCCAGTGGCATCGGCAAACTGATTTATCTGCTCCTGTGATACCTTGTGCCAGTCGGAGTAACCCAAATGCTCCCCGACAGCGGCCTTCAGGCCAGCAATCCCGTCAATCGAAGTAGTCATAACCAAAGTTCTATCACTTCGCTAGCCGAGACTCTATTCAGGGACCTACCTAAACCAGATCTTCTGATACTCCCTGCTGGCTGGAGCCAGCAGTACCGCAGCCGTCACTACCCTGAATAGGAGGTTTACTATCCCGTATGTCGCGATCACGCCGATGCCGTAGAACAGGACCAATGCGACAAGTATGGCGAGTGGCAAAATAGCAGCCAGTACGCCAACGTAATATCCCCAGCGAAACTCGTTGGCGATTCCATGCCCACCAGCTACAGCGAGTCCAATCGTGATGATTGCCAAGATGCTGATACCGCCGAGTAGTCCTGATATGACGCTGAACGCAGCGTTCAAATAGAGGAGCATTACGCCATACTGAAGTGTCTGCGGCTGACTCTTATTTATCCATTGACGCTTCATCGGGCGTGCGTCCCCCTTCGAAACTGAATACGTAACTCTCGTATCAGGCCACTTTAAGTCTATCCGATTCATGTACACGGCAAACGGTATGGGCCGCCAGCAGGGGCGATCTCTCAGGTTCCCAGCTTCAACGCTGGAGCCGTCGTCTCTACTTGAAGGTTTTTTGTTTCAATCTTTTGAGGAGCATGCCTCTTCGACCGCGTCTGCCAGCTCCGAGTGCCCGAGCAACCTTAGATTCAGTATGACGCCATCTATCTCTGCCCGGGAGCGGTTCTGACTCAGCTTGAATTTCGCCTCGACCCGGTCCACCTCAACTTCAACGCCGACGATCGCCTTGAGCTGGCCTTCGATGAAGTCGGCCGGAGCATCACTAACTGACCACGGCTTATCAAAAGAGGATTCGTGGTGGTTGGTTAATTCTGTTACTAACCCAAGTTTCCAGTCTCGCTCATCGTGAAGTATCAACTTCCCATAGACGTGAACCGCTATGTAGTCCCAGGTCGGTACGACTTTGCCGTGTTCGAGCTTCGTCGGATACCAAGCTGGAGAGATATAGCCAGTGGGCCCACGGAAGATGACCAGAGCATCTGATCCAGTACCATCGCGCAGCTGTGGATTTGCCTTTGCAAGATGTCCAACCAGTGTTCCCATTGAGTTACCATTCGCGCTTGGAAATGGCCTATGGAGCATGGGCAGTGTGGAAACGTTGAGTTTGCCTGAAAAGTTGGAAACCAGATCGACGGCACCGCCACTGGAGATTACCTTGAGGATGTCTCCGTCCTCTTTGGCCTGAAAATGGGCTGGTAGGTACATAGTGCCAGTTTACCCACGTCTAGGTGCGAGATTCAGAATTGGCCACGAGCAGTTTTAGAAACTATCTCCGCTTAGTTCTTCTTCAGCTTGGCAAATGGGAGGAAACGCTGGGCACGACGACGTTGCGCCTTCCCTTTCCAACTTGGCCCGTCCGATTCGCCAGCTGGCCACAGGCTGCTGAGATATCTGAGCCCCGGGTATCTCGGATGGTGGCGTTGACTCCATTTTCGGCTAGGACTTCCTGAAACTCCCTTACCCTTTGCATGCTGGATCCCCGAGTTGGCCAACCCGGGGTGGGATTCAGCGGAATGAGGTTGACGTGTGCATCTACGGAGCTTGCAAGCTCGGAAAGCTGCTCTGCATCGGCATCGCTGTCATTCACCGATTCCATCATCGCCCATTCGAAACTCACTCTGCGAGAGGTGGAATCGAGATAGCGCTCGACGGCGTCCATCAGTGCTTCAATCGGATAGGTCTTGTTTATCGGGACCAGTTCAGAACGTAGTTCGTTATTGGCGGCGTGCAACGATATGGCAAGGTTGACCTGAAGGGGGAAATCGGCGAGCTTCAGGATTCCGGGGACAATTCCTACTGTGGAAACGGTGAAAGACCGCGCACCTATGTTGGACTCGCTGTTCAGGCGGGTAATTGCCTCGGTAACTGCGTCGTAGTTTGCCATGGGTTCACCCATTCCCATGAAGACGACGTTAGATACCCTTTCTGGCCCGCCGAGTAGTTTGAGTCTCTTTGAGGCGCGTGCCACCTGTTCGATGATCTCGCCAGAGGTGAGCTGGCGAAAGAACCCCGCCTGTCCCGTCGCGCAGAACCCGCAGCCCATGGCACATCCGACTTGAGAGGATACACATACCGTGTCGCGCGTCCGATATCGCATCAACACGGTCTCGACCTGCTGACCGTCTGGCAGTTCGAACAGCCACTTAATCGTCTTGCGGTCATCTGTTGTCTGTTCTTGGGAGACCAGAAGCGGTGGAGGTAGCTTTTCTGTGAGAGTTTCCCGCAGCTTCTTCGGCAGGTTAGTTAGTTCAGCCGGGGTCGAGAACTGTCGGTAGAGTCCTGTCCAGATCTGCTCGATTCGGTATTGGGGTTCGCCCTGTAGTAGTTCTGCCCACTCGTGCCTGTCAAGGTCGTATATGGATCGGTTCGGATGTATTGTGGGGGACATGAGCGCCACTCGTTTCGGGATCAGTAACCTTGTACATCGTAATTCGCCACCTCCTTCATCGGACGACCTGACCAAGATGGTCGAAATATCAAGCCACGGTGAGCACCGTGACATCACTGGCGGGGCCGCAAGAGCCGCCGTCTTTGGCGTTTCCGATGGTTTGGTTACGAACATCTCTCTCATTCTCGGTGTTGCCGGGGCCCATCCGACTGCTTCACTAGTCAAGCTTGCGGGCTTAGCCGGTCTGGTGGCGGGCGCGTTTTCAATGGCAGTCGGCGAGTACGTGTCCATGAAGGCACAAAAGGAGCTATTTGAGCGGGAGATCTCAATCGAGGCCGAAGAGATAAGGAGTCGACCCGAGTCTGAGACCAGGGAGCTGGCGAGACTGTATGTGAGCCGCGGCCTCCCACAGGAACTTGCAGACGAGATCGCTCTCATACTTATGAAAGACCCGGAAGTTGCACTTTCGATCCATGCAAGGGAAGAGTTGGGCGTTTCCCCAGATTCGATTGGGTCACCCATCCAGGCAGCTCTCTCTTCGTTCGTGTCATTTGCGATCGGCGCCATAATTCCTCTCTTTGCATGGTTCTTTCTCACAGGTGCCAGCGCAATTCTCCTCTCGATCGCTGTCTCGCTGATTGCGTCGGCACTTGTAGGTGGAGCGTTGGGATATTTCACCGGAAGGTCGATCTTCAAAGGTGCCGTCAGGCAGGTTCTGCTTTCAAGTGTCGCTGCGGCAGTCACCTATTTGGTAGGTCATCTGGTCGGGGCGAAAGTCCCATAGACAATACTCAGCACCTTGTGGACAACTTTGCACTATTTGGTCGCTGAGCCCTATGGTAGATGCGGAACTTGTTAGATATTGAGGCTTGGTTATGTCACGGAGTGTTAGGTTTTATTTTGATCCGATCTGTCCTTGGACGTGGGTCACATCTCGTTGGGTTACGGAACTTGCAAAGCAGGGACTGGTTGCAGTCGAATGGCTCCCCATGAGCCTGAGTATCCTCAACGAAGGAAGAGAAGTCCCTGAACAGTTCCTGATCCCGATGGCTGCGTCCAAAAGGGCGCTTCGGGTCATTGCACTGCTCGCCAAGGAGTCCAAGGGAGAGAAAATAGCCGACTTCTATACCGAACTCGGATCGGGTTTCTTTGGAGTGTCGAACGTGGACCATATGGCGGTGGTTGATCAGGCATTGAAGAGTGTCCACCTTGATGATCTGGCATCGGAATTAGACAATGCCGATCACGACGTAGAAGTTAGGGCTTATCATGACAGGGCCCTATCGGTGGCTGGTCCTGACGTTGGATCACCGATTCTGCAGCTGGTGGATTCTGGCGCAGCTGTATATGGTCCCATCATTCAGTCGACGCCGCGTGGGAAAGACGCTGCAGATCTCTTCGAGCACGTATCAGGGATCATGGATCTTGGAATTGTGCATGAGATAAAGCGCGGCAGGACCGGCCCGCCGACGTTCGATTGACCTGATCCATCTGTGTCGGAACTCGTTCGCCTCGATCCAGAAGCCTGCGTTTGCCTATAGTGGTGTGGTCACTGCGGGTGGGACCGGACGTCTGCGATGAAAGCCCGATCTATGTGGTCGACTGTGAATCCAAGATCCTCGTACATCTGTCTGGCTCGGTGGTTGTCGGCGTCCACATAGAGCATCGCTTCTGTGACACCATCATTACTTAGGTGTTCCAATGCAGCAATACAGATCCGGCGTCCGATGCCACGTCCAGCGAACTCAGGATCCGTTGCGATCACATAGATCTCACCTAGCCTGCCACTGGCATCTGAGTGGACCTTAGTCCAACAAAAAGCGGCCAAACGACCGTCGATCTCATGTAGCAGGAAGCCGCTGGGATCGAACCACTCCTGGGACTCCCGCTCCAGCAATGTTTCGAGTCTCCAATCACCCTGTTCGGGATGCCATGCGAAAGCCCGGTTGTTTACCTCCAACCACGCGGACTCGTCGACTCCAGGTATGAAGGAACGTACAGATAGGGGAGGGTCGTTTGAAATATCAAGTGGTAGTGGGCGCCTCAACTGAAGAATGTCCCTTCCACGACTCATCCCAACACTGTTCGCAAGTGCGTCGCAGTATTCGTTAGGCTTCGCCATCCAGCAGTGGACATGACCGCCACCTTGTCGTCTGATCTCATCTATTGCAGCACTCAGTAGCTCGTGGCCAAGAGTGCTGTGTACGTTCCTGAAGTCGGGGTGGATAAGTAGTTCGATGCCCCAGAGATCGTGGCTTCGCGAGATCTGGGCGTATCCGATTAGTTGAGTCCCGTGTATGGCAGTAGCGGTCAGGCCGATCAGTCCCTTTCGACCGCCCTGGACAAGATCTATCCAATTATGGTCATCGAGGGCCTTATGTGAGTCGGCTACTTCAATCTCCCGAGCTAACGTGAGGATTCCGGAGATATCCTGTTCACCGACTCTTCTGCGAATATCGAAACCGGACATACCCACAAACTTACTAAGGCGCGTCAGTACTGCTTCACCGACCTTGCGACCTCACGCACGCTTGCTGTTGAGCTGGCTCGGTTCTTGGCGCTGTACACTTGGCGCAGTCAGTCACTATGTAGTCATCAGATCATACGGGCGGCGGTAACTCGCCAGAGGTGGTTGAACTTGAGCGACAGAGCCAAAGGGACACAGACCGAGTCCTGGCCAGCAGAGAAAAAGCGCCGTCATGCGATCGAGCTACGCCTCAACGATTTGTATCCGGGCACGGCTAGCGATCTCTGCGAACTCGATTTCGACGGTGCCTTCCAGTTGGGTGTCGCAACTATCCTCTCTGCTCAATGTACCGATGTCGTTGTGAACTCGGTCATCAGACGACTCTTCTCCAAGTACCCAGATGCACAGTCGCTCGCTGTTGCAAATACTGATGAAGTTGAAGAGATTATAAGGCCGACCGGATTTTTTCGGAATAAGGCAAAAAACATAGTCGGGTTTGCAATAGGGCTGCTGGATGAGTACGCAGGTCAGGTTCCTTCTACCATCGATGAGTTGGTACGGCTCCCTGGTGTGGGTCGAAAGACAGCAAATGTGGTCGTGACGGTGGCGTTTGGCAAGCCTGGGGTAGCCGTGGACACCCATGTGCAGCGACTCTCAAGGAGACTTGGACTGACAACTAGCAGCGATCCTTCAAAGATCGAGTCGGAGTTGATGTCGTGGTTGGACCCCTTAGATTCCGGATCGTTTGGACTTCGTCTGATACTTCATGGCAGGAGAGTGTGCACCGCAAGGAGGCCGGAATGTTCGGCCTGCGCTTTGGCTGAACTCTGTCCGAGAGTAATGATATGAAGCCGTGAGATGGATTAGGAGCGCCTCGTAGATGCCTTCTGCAACCTTCTAGACGCAGAGATGATCGACCGCTCTGCTTGGTAAAGTTCGGCAGCGATCCCGTCTGCTTTGGCACTAAGCATTTGATCCCCCAGAAGGGCTATTCGCTTGGCCATCTCGACAAGGGAAAATTCTATCGATGACAGTTCTGCAGAAATATCGGGTACTGACAAGTTGTGACAACCATTTCGTTTGATGCGGACTTCTTTACCAATTTAGGCCTCTTCCGGTTGAGCGGGGAGCGTAGTTTTTAGACTCTCAGTAGCTGACAGGATCACGGAGTTGCCGCATTGCTTTCGAAGCTTGATTTAAGAGACGTCCATACGGGATACTTGGGTCTTATCCCACGACCGAAGATCACCCATGAGTTGCCGGTGGAGGCTGTCCGTGCGATCATCGCCCAAGTGAGGGCTGAGGGAGATGCGGCGCTACTGGAGCTGACGGCCAAGTTCGATGGCGCCACTTTGACCAATATTGAGGTACCGAGGAGCGAGATAGACGACGCATATCGTCAGCTGCCAAAGGAACTCATGGATGCTCTTTTGCTCGCCGCAGATTCGATAGAAGGCTATCACCGGTTGGAGCTAGAAGGGGCTAAAGGGTTCGAGGCAAACGGAATCAAGGTAACCCATAGGCCGATTCCAATGCACAGGGCGGGTTGCTATGTCCCAGGTGGTCTGGCAAGGTATCCGTCCACAGTTTTGATGACCGCAATTCCGGCGAAAGTGGCTGGAGTGTCGGAGGTGTACCTAGTTACACCGCCCAGGTCTGACGGAAAGGTTGATTCTGCCACTTTGGCGGCTGCCAAGATCGCAGGTGTAGACAGGGTCTTTGCCGTTGGTGGCGCTCAGGCTGTTGCTGGACTCGCCTATGGGACAGGGACAGTCCCGAAGGTTGATGTAATCGTCGGACCGGGAAATGTGTTCGTCTCCGTTGCAAAGCGCGAGGTAGCCGGTGAGGTTGCCATGCCGTCCTCCTTTGCAGGACCATCTGAGGTGGTTGTCGTGGCTGATCGGAGCGTTCCATCAAGCTGGGCTGCAGTCGACATAGTGGTGCAGGCAGAGCACGGTCCGGACGGTCTTGCTTGGTTGATCACGTGGGACGAAGAGTACGCAGCTGAGGTTGATCAAGAGGTTGACCGGATCGTCTCGGAGTCACCACGCGGCGTACAGATTCGATCCACTTTGGACGAGGGCGGATATGTGGCACTTGTCAGGGACCGCCAGCAGGCGCTTGAGATTGCGAATGAGATAGCGCCAGAGCACCTCGAGCTCCTCTATTCCGATGCCGCGGAGGATCTAGATCTGGTTGTCAACGCGGGTGCTGTCTTTTACGGACCGTACTCGCCGGCAAGTTTTGGAGATTATGTAGCAGGACCTTCTCACGTACTTCCAACCTTCGGGTCCGCAAGGTTCTCGTCAGCCCTTAGGGTTCACGACTTCCTCAAGTTCGTCCACTTCGTCACGGTCACTCCCGCGGGCCTCTCGGAGGCGGGTTGGGCAGTGGAGAGGATCGCAGAGACCGAGGGTCTTTATGCCCATGGTCAGTCTGTTGCAATGAGAATGGGCAGTGCAGCTGATAGTTACAGAGGCGGTAGGTGATGGTGAAGCCAAGGTCTGGCCTTGGACTCAGAGCGGGCTACTACTCACCTCAACTCGACGTCGAGGTGAGGCTGAACTCCAATGAGTCGTCTGAAAGTCTCCCAGAGGGTTTCTACCAACGGTTGAACCAGAGAGTGCGCGAGGTGCAAATCAACCGGTATCCCGACCGCTCATATCATCAGGTAAGGGAGGCACTGGCAGAACGCGACGGTGTCTCACCGCAAGAGGTGTTCGCTGGAAACGGCTCAAATGAGGTACTTCAGACAATCTGCTTAGGATTTGCAGGGTCTGGCCGCACTGCTTTAGTAATCGAGCCCACTTACGCAATGCACTCCCAGATCGCCCGTAACACAGGGGCTAATGTGGAGATAAGGTTTAGACGTAACACACACGAGTTGACCGTGGGTGAATATGGAAATATGTTGGACGAAGTCCAGCCAGACTTAACTTTTCTTTGCTCTCCGAATAATCCAACCGGCGAGAGTTTGTCCTCCGAACTGCTTCAGGTGGCCGCCAGCAGTGGGGACAGACTGGTGGTTTTTGACGAGGCGTACGTTGAGTTCTCGAGTAAGCCATGGACGAGAGCGGAACTTCCAAACGTCGTGCAGACAAGGACGTTCTCTAAGGCCTTCGCAATGGCGGGTGCCCGATTTGGTTACTGCATAGCCGTGCCAGAGACGATAGCTGTTCTCGATGAGGTGGTGCTCCCGTACCACCTTGACTCGCTTAAACAGGCGTTGGTTCTTACCTCGCTTGACTTCATCGAACAGGCAGAGTCGGCTGTGGCCGAGGTGATCGCTAGGCGGGACAGACTATCCCGCTCAATGACCGAGCTCGGGCTCGATGTCTACCCATCAGATGCAAACTTTCTCTTGGTTGACTTTGGTGAAATCGACGGGAACCGGATCTGGGAGGAGTTGGTATCAGCTTCTGTGCTCGTGCGCAACTGCACGTCCTGGCCTGGCCTGGGTAATTGCCTTCGGATCACTGCTGGTACTGAGGTCGAACATGAGCGCCTGCTCGAAGCATTGTCCAGGGCGCTCGTTGTCGTAGGTTCGTAGAGGAGGCCAGGAAGGGTAAGTTTGTCATCTATTCAAGCGTTCAGGGTCGTAGCTGAATTCCAAGTCCGAAAGGTCATCGATGCGCCGAGCAGTTCTTGAGAGGGAAACTCTAGAGACCAGGATAAGGATCTCTTTGGCACTGGACGGCGGCGGAAACTTCGAAGTCGCTACGGGGATACCATTCTTCGACCACATGCTGGCACAGCTTGCAAGACATGGCGGGATGGACTTGGAGGTCGTTGCAACTGGGGATCTCGATGTCGACCTACACCATCTGGTGGAAGATACTGGGATACTGCTTGGAGAGGCATTCGCAGAGGCATTGGGCAACAAAGCTGGTATCGAACGATTCTCCTCGGTGGATTTGGTTCTAGATGAAGCACTGGTCAAAGTGGCGTTAGACCTATCCGGGCGTGCCTACCTCTTCTACGATGTACGGTTCGAGAATCCGCTTCCACTTGGAGCTCCGGGTATGGATCCGCAACTCGCCGAGGAGTTCTTCCGTGCCTTTGTAAACGCGGCGCGCTGCACATTGCACATTGAAAGTGTTCGGGGAAAGAACACCCATCATCTGCTTGAGGCGACATTCAAGGGGTTTGCAAGGGCGCTGAAAGTTGCTCTAAGAGTTACCGGTGACGCCACGGTTCCCTCTACCAAGGGACTTCTCTAAGTTGACTGAGCTTCGAACTTCCTCACCGATGTTGATATTGGGTACTTATTCAAAGCTGTGTCGGACCGACGTAGAGGCGGTGTTGTACCTGTGATTGCAGTGATCGACTACGGTATCGGAAACCTCCGATCTGCTGAGAAGGCACTGTTGCGGGTTGGTGCCGATGCTCGACTGGTATCTGATCCTGACCGTCTAGGTCAGCCGGCCGGGGTTGTCATCCCAGGAGTCGGTGCATATGGGTCAACGATCACAGCGTTCCGTGAAGCCGGTTTCGAAGCTCCGATAAGGGAGATGATCTCAGCCGGAGTTCCGACGCTGGGCATCTGTGTTGGCATGCAGATGCTCTACGAGGGCTCCGAAGAGTCGCCTGATATCGACGGACTTGCGCTTCTTCCAGGCACAGTCAGGCGGCTTAGGGGTGCAGTACGTCTTCCACAGATGCAGTGGAACAGAATCCAGATCAACCATTCTGGTGACGTTCGGCTCTTTGCAGGCTTGACAGAGAATGACTTTGTCTATTTTGTCCACTCATATGCAGTCGATGTAGGTCCAGAGACCACCTCAGCCTGCACGTATGGTGTTGACTTCTCGGCTTCAGTGGGGACAGGTAATCTCTTCGGTGTCCAGTTCCACCCGGAGAAATCGTCTGACGTTGGGCTCCGGATACTGGGTAACTTTTCTGAGCTCTGCAACTCAGTTCTTCGACGCTGATGGAGGTCATTCCCGCGATAGATATTCTCGATGGTCGCTGTGTCCGACTGAGAATGGGTGATTTCAACTCACGTATCGACTACTCCGAGCCCATGGAGGCGGCGACCTGGATAGCTGAGTCAGGTGCAACTTGGCTACATCTGGTGGATTTGAACGCCGCAAAGGGCGACGGAAACAATAGTGACGAGATTGCCGAGATTGTCCGGAGTACTCAGCTCTCCGTTCAGGTGGGTGGGGGAGTCAGGACGCTGGCGAACGCTGTTGCTCTCTATGAAATCGGTGTCAAGAGATTGGTATTGGGTACTAGAGCTGTCGAAGAGCCAGGCTTTATAGCAGATGTCATATCCGAAGTTCAGATTGAGGTAGTGGTGTCACTGGACTACCGGGTCGAAAGTGGCATTCCCATGGTTCAGGTGCGTGGTTGGACTAGTGGCTCGGGTTTGACGCTAAGGGAGACTTTGGCGCGGTCGGAGGAGATGGGTGCGTCGTACGTTCTTGCCACCGATGTCGGACGGGATGGGATGCTGACTGGACCCGACCTTGACACTTATTGCATGATTCTCGACGAAACGGATATGGAATTGATCGCATCGGGCGGTGTATCTGACTTAGCCGATCTGGAGAGGCTCGCAGAGTTGCGGTCCCCGACCCTAGAACGAGGCGTCCATTCCGTGGTTGTTGGTAGGGCAATTCATGACAGACGAATAGAGCTTTCAGAGGTTATTGAACTGTGGAGATAGTCCGTGTCATCCCCTGTCTCGATGTGGCTGAAGGGCGAGTTGTCAAAGGTGTCAACTTCGTGGACCTAAAAGATGCAGGAGATCCCGTAGAACTGGCGTCGTTTTACGACACCGAGGGAGCTGACGAAATAGTATTTCTCGATATCTCAGCTTCGGTTGAAGGTCGTGGGACCATGGTGGACCTGGTTCGACGGACCGCAGATCAGGTGTTCATCCCCCTAACGGTGGGAGGTGGTATTTCCGATGTGGAAGGCGCTAGAGCCCTGCTTCGGGCAGGTGCTGACAAGGTATCGGTGAACACTTCGGCGATTCAGAGACCAAAGCTCATCACCGAGCTTGCTCGGGAGTTCGGTAGTCAGTGTGTTGTGGTGGCCATCGATGCCCGACGGGATGAGAGTGGGAGTTTTGCTGTGTTTACTCATGGTGGAAGGAATCCGACCGAACTCGATGCAATTGAGTGGGCGCGTTCTGTGGTGGGACTTGGCGCAGGGGAACTCTTGGTCACCTCGATGGACAGAGACGGCACAAAGTCTGGCTTTGATGTCGAGCTGACCTCCGCTATATGCGCAGCAACGAATGTGCCGGTAGTAGCCTCCGGCGGAGTGGGTAAGTTGAGTCATTTTGTCGAAGGTGCACTACTGGGTCGTGCCACCGGACTACTTGCTGCGTCGGTATTCCACTATGGAGAGTTCTCTATTGCCGAAGTGAAGCGTGAACTCGCGGCGGCTGGGGTTTCTGTGCGGCCCTCTGGAGCCTGAACTATAGCCAGACATAACCTTCGAATGCGGTGACGTCCGGCAGGAATCCTGGGTCCAGTGGGTTGAATGGTTGCAGAATGAGTAACAACATGTCCTCCAACAGCCCGTCCGATCAGCTAGCAAGATCCTCAGGATCTAGCTCGTCAGGCAAGGGTGTCAAGCTGACCATCGGTGTACTGGCCGATCGTGTACTTGTGTCCCAGCCGAACACAGAAGGTGAACGCCAGTCCAGGTCAGGTATCTTGATTCCAGCAACAGCCCAAGTGGCGAAGCGGCTGAGCTGGGCAGATGTATTTGCGGTTGGGCCTAACGTCAGGTCGATCAAAGTCGGCGACAGAATCCTATTCGATCCCGAGGAGCGCTACGAGGTCGAGGTGGCAGGGGAGACCTATCTAATTCTGCGGGAGCGCGACATCCACGCGGTGGCAACTGAGCCCTCCGAAAGCGGCACGGGCCTATACCTATGAGCATCGAGTCAACTCCTCCTGAAGGTGCACAGGAGTTCGATATTGACGAACTCCGATTCAACGAGCTTGGGCTGATTCCGGCGATTGTTATCGAGTCGACTAGTCGTGAAGTGCTGATGATGGCCTGGATGAATCGAAAGTCTCTCGAACTCACGATCACCTCGGGTCGCACCTGGTTCTATTCGAGATCGAGGGAAGAACTCTGGCCAAAAGGTGAAACTTCGGGCGATGTGCAGTTGGTCCGACACATCAGAGCGGACTGCGACTTAGACACCCTTTTGGTCGAGGTCGACCAGAAGGGAAGTGGTGCTTGTCATACTGGCGCTTACAGTTGCTTTTTCAACTTGGTAGCCGATAGGCCGGGTACAGATGCCTGAGTTGAAAAGAATTTGGCCACCCTCCGTAGCAGAATTCCAGGAGCTGGCGACGGAGTTCAACGTTATTCCAGTGTCCGCCAGACTCCTCGCAGACGCGGAGACGCCGCTTACAATTTTCCACAAATTGGTGGGCACTGGCGAAGGCTTCCTTTTAGAGTCGGTCGAGCAGGGGCAACGTTGGTCCCGATTCTCATTCGTTGGTCGTTCAAATCTTGGCACGTTGCGGCTGGATGACTCGGGATTAACTGGCTCAGGGGTGCTGTCGACTTACAGCATCGATCCCGAAGGTGGCATATTCACTAATTTGGAGCTGATTGTGGACTCCTTGAATGTGGCAGCTCACAAGGCACACCCACCGCTTACATCAGGCTTCGTCGGATACCTCGGCTACGACACCGTGCGCGAATTGGAACAACTAGCCAAACCCAAAGCCGATGATCGCAACCTTCCGATTGCCGAGATGTCTCTAATTGGCGAAATTTGCGCATTCGACCACTTCGAACAGAGCCTAACCCTCATCAAGAACGTAGTCCTGTCTGGTTCGGAACCTCCTGATCTCTTGGGGGAGATTTATAACGCGGCGGTAGTGGGTCTGGATGAGATGGCCCAGTCGATCTCAGATCGCAATGGCCCGGAGTTGGTGGAGTTTCCTATACGTACCTCCTCGCTCCCAGAGTTCACAAGAACCTTCTCTCCGGCGGAGTACATGGGTGCTGTTGAAGTTGCAAAGGAGTTCATCGCGTCGGGTGACGTCTTTCAGGTAGTGATTTCTCAGCGCTTCGATTTCAAATTGAAAGTCCCGGCATTCGAGCTCTATAGGGCACTTAGGGTAGCGAATCCATCCCCTTACATGTATTTCGTCAGGACTGAATCAGTCGAGGTAGTGGGCTCTTCGCCTGAGGCGCTTGTGAAACTCGATCACGGCCGGGTCACCACTAGACCGATTGCCGGAACTCGACCGAGGGGAGCCAACGAGTTTGAGGATGCGAGGCTCGCCGCCGAATTGGGTGAGAATCCCAAAGAGATTGCCGAGCACATCATGCTGGTGGACCTCGCTCGCAATGACGTGGGCCGCGTCGCGGTGTTCGGTACCGAGAAGGTCGATGAGTTGATGACAATCGAGAAGTACTCGAGCGTGATCCACATGACGTCTCAGGTCTCTTCGACCCTCAAGGAGGGACTCGGACCATTTGATGTCCTGAAGGCGACCATACCCGCAGGAACGGTATCGGGATCGCCGAAGGTGAGGGCGATGGAGATTATCGATGAGCTTGAAAAGACTAGACGTGGACCATACGCAGGCGTCGTCGGCTACATCGATCTTGCAGGCAACCTTGACGTCGCCATTGCCATAAGAACACTATTCGTGGACCGCGAGTCGAACGCGTACATGCAAGCAGGTGCTGGAATCGTTGCTGACTCAGATCCTAAGTCCGAAGATGAGGAGTGTCTGAATAAGGCTAAGTCAATTCTTTCGGTGGTAGCATCGGCCGAGGTGGCGTTTTCTAAGAAGTAGTGCTGATCTGAATTGCGATGGATCGGCTAAAGCGTCCTGCACGTCTTGCTGTTAGATCTCAGGTGTGAATGTTCGAATCATTGAAGTCGCGAGACTTCGCGCTGCTATTTGTTGGTCAGAGCATCTCTCTCATTGGTGACGGAGTCTTTACTGTTGCCTTAGCGCTGGCGGCTTTGGGTATCGATCACACTCCCCGCACCCTCGCATTTGCGATTGCCGCCAGGACCCTCCCGATGCTGATTTTATTGCTCTTTTCGGGCGTGATCGTCGATAGGCTCCCTAGACGCCTTATCATGCTCGGCTCCGACCTGACGAGAGGCGCTATGGTCCTGCTGCTTGCATGGTTAGAATTTCGCCACAGACTTGATTTCCGTAGTTTGATCGCCATTTCGGCAGTATTCGGTCTGGCGGACGCGTTCTTCTATCCAGCGTCGAATGCGATCGTCCCGGAGCTACTTCCAGTGGGTGCTTTGGCTAATGGAAACGGACTTATGTCGGCGTCACAACAGTTGACGGCGCAACTGTCGGGGCCGGCACTGGGTGGACTGGTGGTCTCGGTGTTCGGGACGGGAACTGGTTTCCTTTTCGATGCCGGGACTTTCGCAGCAAGCAGCGTCTGCCTTGCGTTGATCCACGGATCTAAGCCCGAGGCTTGCGAAGTGAGATCACGACTTCGAGCTGAGCTCAAGGAGGGGATTAACTACGTCAGATCGAACCGGTGGCTCTGGGTTACGGCACTGGTTGCAAGTGTTGCCAATGCGATCGCATTCTCGCCTACAGCAGTTATTGGACCCCTCATGGTAAAGGAGGTACTTAAAGGGAGTGCCTTGGATCTCGGTCTCGTACTTGCAGCCGGTGGTGGAGGTGGCCTGATCGGTGCTCTGGTCGTTGGTCGATATGGCTCACCAAAGAGAGATGTCACCGCAATGTGGATCGCTTGGTCCTTGTCAGGATTAGCTGACTTCTTGGCGGCATTTTCAGGGAGCGTAGCCGTCTTTGGCGTAGCCGTCTTTGTGGAGACCATCTTTCTGATCTACGGGGTTGCGCTTTGGAACCCACTCATCCAGAGGATGGTCCCGAACGAGCTTTTGGGAAGGGTAAGTTCCATCGATTGGTTGCTTTCACTCGGCCTGGCACCGATCGGGATTGTCTTTGCCGGCTCAATGGCTGCACTTATAGGCGTTCGCCAGGTAATGGCGATCGGTGGCGCTATCACGGTAATTGCGGGTTTGGTAGTGTTCATACCCGGTGTGCGCGATCCCGAGAGAGATCGGGTAGACGGTTAGGGATGTGACCACCCTCAGGCAAAACTTTAAGGAATCCACTAATTGTCAGGGTCGGGTCACATCAGTATGCGATCTGTACGCCAATAAGTGGCTTTAGCTGACGGTCTGAAATCTAGCTACGTCTTAATCGTAGCTAGATTGTTCAGTCGCCTACAAGCCAAGCGAACGTACCTAGGTGTCTACGGTCGCTCTTCCAGAGCCGCTCTGGGTGCCACTGGACACCAATTATGTTCTCGCCTTCTACCGCCTCGATCACACCGTCGGGCGCCGTTGCCGTCACTTTAAGGCTAGGCGCCAGGTCCTTGATCGCTTGGTGGTGAAGCGTATTGACTGCGGTTGCTCCTTCGGTAAGGCTGTAGACCAAGGAGTCTGGTTCGAATCTCAAATCGTGAGACGGCTCGTACTCCTTTGCCGTGTCGGAATGGTTGTTGAAGCCCGAGGACGGAAGGTCCTGATAGAGCGTTCCGCCTAGGGTCACGTTCAGGATCTGAATTCCACGACAAATTGCAAGCAACCTCTTGTTCTGTCTGATTGCGGCCCTTATCAGTGAGGATTCGAGGATATCTCTGGCCGGTTCGGTCTCCTCTACCCATTCGGACGCTTCCTCGCCGTACATTGCGGGGGCGACATCCCATCCACCAGAGATAATGACAGCGTCTAAACCTTCTACGACCTTGTCGATGTACTGGTCAATCGCATCTGGCCCCCCTACGAGACCGACGATTGCGGCACTGGAGAGGTGTAGTGGAACGGCACCTAGTTCGGTAATCGCATCGGAGTACCCCACGTGTACCCCGTAGCGGTACGACCTCTGTAGCCCCATACTGATACCAATACTTTTCAAACCGCTTTCCTTCCTTAGAGTCTTCTGCGCCTAGTCGAACGACGGGTGAATGCAGGTAAGGCGGACTCCTACGGTCCGCCTTACCTAGCCTACAGCCACCTTGGCCCTAGTTGTTGATCGACTCTACGGTGTGCTCTAGGTCATATGCACTTTCGACCGGGAGAAGACCTTCGTTGCGGGTCAGCATCTCACCAGCTCGCTTGGCAATCCTGGGGCGCACAACAACTGCGACGATTGCAACGAGTATCCAGGCTCCGCTTGCCACAGGTAGCCATGCAAACACACCAGTCGGATACGGCGATACGTTTCTATAAAGGGTGTAGGCAAGTATTGCCGCGGCGATGATTGGCAGGACGATCTCCCATTTCGGTATTTTTACCTTCCCCGAGATGAAGAGTAGGTGTATTGTCCCGAGGGTTGCAAGCAGATAGACCACCAGAAGAATCAGTGTGCCGATAGTACCGAACCAGAGGAACTCATCAAATGGCTTGGCCCCGAAGGCGGCGGCACAAAGTAGGCCTATGAGGGCTATGCCGACCACGACGGTTGTAGTAGCCGGAACCGGGGTGTCGTGCTTTTCAGAGAGCCTCGTGAGGCGCGGTATTCCGACCCCGTCGCGATTGATGGCATACATAAGACGTGCTGATCCCACCGTCGATGCCAATGCGCATCCGAAGGCGGAGATTATGGTGCCGACGGTTATCAGGTTGCCAACCCACGATGCAACGTAGATTTTTCCGAGATCGCCGAGGAGGGAGCCAGATGCGATGAACGCTGCGACCTCCTTGTTCGAGGTTCCGAAGCCCATCATCTCTACGGCAGTGACGACGATGAAGTAGACGCCACCAAAGATGGCCGTTCCAAGAATTGCCCTAGGAATGTCCTTGCGTGGACGTTTTGCTTCCTCGCCGAGTGTGGCAGATGCTTCAAAACCGGCAAAGGAGAGGAATCCGAAGACGACTCCCAAGAAGAGCGACGAGGTCGTGGTACCCTTCGAAGTCGAAAAGACGCTCATCGTGAAGTGCTGACCTTGCGGTCCGTGTCCACCGATCAACTTCACTAGGACGATGATCGTTATCAGGATGATGAGGGAGACAGTAGCGCCCTCCACTGTAAGAAGTATTTTTGTGCTGTTCTTGGCCGGACTGATAGCCAAGTACCAAACCAAGACCAGTTCGAAGGCTGCGAGTACGAAGGGAGCCCAGAAGGGGGGATTGTTCCACACGCCAATGCTTTGTAGCAGGCTGGTGGCGAAGATGGACGATGCCAGAACGGTCACTAAGGCATACGACAAGTAGGTACCCATCAAAGACCAGCCTGCGAGAATGCCCGCCCTTGGGCCAATTGTCGCTCCGACAAAGCCGAATACTGATCCCGAATGGTTGAAGTACTGGGTGAGTCTTACGAAGACATAAGCCACGAACATCACCCCGACGGCGGCGAACGCAAAGGCAAGCGGTACCGCTCTGCCCGCTGCGCTAGCAGCGCCTTGTGGATTGATGTTTGCCGCCATCGATGGCGCCATAAGCGCAACCGAGAGACCAACTACCTGCCAAATGGAGAGTCCCTTCTTGAGTTTTCTCTCCTCGATCTGAGCCATCTCACCTCCTGTGCGAGTTTCCAGTTTTTGAATAGCTTCTGTTTTATCACTTTCATGACTTGGAAATGCGGTAATTGTTGTTACTTTTGTGAGAATCGGGTACCAGGGTGAATTAAATATGTTCTATTTTGGTCCGAGAGCCCAGAGGACTTCCGAGTCAATAGTTTGTCTCGGTATCGGAGGTGGAGTTTTGGTCGATTATCTTTCGGAGCTGACGGCGTCAAACTTGGAGCTCAGCGCTCAGGTGATGGAGTCCTTCGGGTCCGCGGATATTAGAGGTGTCGCCCTCTCTTATGTCGAGAACTCTGGGATTTCGAGGACGAAGGCTATTCCACTTTCAAAATTGGAGTCGGCCCTTGTAGGTGGAGTGGGTATGTCTCCCGTGTTTGATGCATTTCTACTAGACGACTCAATCACCTCGTCGGATGTGTCTGGCGGCCCCATGGGTGATTTGAGACTTTTCCCCGACTTGAGCAGCGCTACGATCCTTCCAAATGAGGGATGGGGCTGGATTCCGGTCAATCGTTTCCGGCAGGATAGGTCGCCACACCCATTGGACCATCGCCTGTTCGCCACCAAGATGGTAGATCGACTGCGCTCGATGGGGATATCTTCGAAAATGTCGTTCGAGATCGAATGGATCCTCTCAAGTAATACCGATGGCGGATTCGAGCCAGCCACAGTCGGTCCGGCATATGGTCTGGAGCGCATCGTCGAACTTGGCGACTATCTCCTAGAGATCCTTGATGCTCTGGAGGCGGCCGGTATAAAGGTAGAGCAGATCCATCCGGAGTATGCAGCAGGACAGTTCGAAGTCTCGGTGGCGCCGACGAGTCCCGTTGTCGCCGCTGATCAATCCGTGCTCATGAAGCACGTCATTCGTACTGTCTCCCATAATTACGGATTGCGCGCGTCGTTCGCGCCGAGCGTAGTAGCTGGTGGAGTCGGCAACGGTGGACACGTCCATTTTTCGTTCTCCGAGGGCGAGGAGTACCTCTTTGGGTCGGGTCCCGATCAGCGGTACGGACTTACTGGACGGGGCGAGTCGATTCTCGCTGGGGTGCTTTCCGAGCTGGACGCACTGTCAGCTATCGGTACACCGACTGTGGCATCTTATCTGCGACTGGTTCCACAGCATTGGGCTGGTGCATTCAAATGTTGGGGCGTAGAAAACAGAGAAGCAGCGCTTCGACTCGTTAGATCTGGCCCCTTGGTACCTCCCACTGCAGCCAATGCAGAGATCAAGTCCTTTGATCTCGCCGCCTCCCCCTATCTCGTAGTTGGTTCGGTTCTCGCCATCGCTGCAGCCAGTGTCGACAAGGGCTTGACGCTGACAAATCCGATAGACACCGACCCTGCTCTTTTGGACGGTGCGGCACTTGCCGCTGCGGGTGTTGTCAGGATGCCGACCCACCTTAGAGCCGCCTTGGACGCGCTGTCGCATTCGGACGTGATCAGGACTGCTATGGGAAATGACCTTTACACCGCTTTTGTAGCAGTAAGGGATGCGGAGTTGGCGACATACGGCGCCCTCGAACCGGACGAGGTCGTGGCAGCTTCGAGGTGGAAGTACTAGGGGATACAGCGAGAGGCTTTTGACCCGGAGGGGTCTTGTCGTGGCCTCAGACGAATTCAGCTAAGGGGGGACTGATGCGGAGTGCAGGGATATCGGTGGCCGCGAAGATGATCGCGATGAGGTCAAAGCTCTCTCCGTCGGAGCTGAACGTGGTCGAATCACTACTTTCGGAATACCCCATGGCTGGCCTTGAGACGATCTCCACTCTGGCGAGAATGTCGAAGGTCTCCGAGCCGACAGTTACGCGGCTTGTCGCAAAGTTAGGGTTCGATGGCTACGCCGATTTCAAGGCTTCGCTGAGAGCTGAGGTAGCGGAGCGCCTTGCTACCCCGGTAGACGTGCACTCACACCACGACGACAAGTTTGGCGGTTTTTCAGACCATCTGAATCGGATCGTAACGGAACTCTCCAGAACGTATGACTCCATCGATCCGTCCGACCTGGATAGGGCCACAGACATGCTGACCGATCCTTTGTGCAGACCCTATCTGGTGGGTGGACGTTTTAGTAGCCTGCTGGCTAGGAATATGGGTCGCTCGCTTCAGCTCTACCGTAGAGATGTGACGGTCGTAGGCGAAGAGCCGAGCGACCGCTTGGCACATTCACTTGATCTCGACGCGAACGTGGTCTGCGTGGCCTTTGATTTCCGGCGCTATCAGAGAGACACGGTCGAGTTCGGGTCAAGAGTGAAGCGAAAAGGAGGCGCACTTATCGTGTTCACCGATCCGTATCTTTCTCCACTTTCAGCCGAGGCCGATGTCGTGCTTTGTGCTTCCATTGCTGGAAGTGCACAGATGAACTCGATGCTTCCGGCGCTGGCATTATCTGAATCCCTCCTATCAATGGTGGCACAACGTTTTGGTGAAGATGGACAAATCAGACTTAAGGAGTATGGGGGCATGACTGATACTTTTGCGCCCACGACGATCTAACACGTAGATGTGGAACTGACTGTTGCCGACTCGGGTCGAAATCAATAACTGAAGGGACGAAGACTAGGATGCACCAGATCAACGGACTTGCGAGGGAACTGGCAACGGGGATGTCATTGGTTGACAACCACTGCCATTCGATCGATCTTTCGGTTTTTGACCTAGAGGGATTCGAAGATCACCTGACTGAGGCGCCGGATCGTTTGAGCGCCGCCACTACGCCTTTTGACAGCATGGCTGGACTCAATCTTTTAAATTTTTGCGCGCCGCTTATTGGCGTAGATGGCGCTGGCCCGGAGGCATATGTCAATGCGCGCCAGAAGATCGCATCTGACGAATTGGCTCGAATGCACTTCGGAGGGGCTGGGGTCGAGCTTCTTTTAGTGGATACGGGGTACAAGGAGTCTCGTCTTGCGACCAACGACCAGTTGGCAGAGCTTTCCGGCGCCCCTGTCGTCCCGATCCTGAGGCTCGAGACGTTCGCTGAAGGTGTTCTACGAGAGATCTCAAGACCGGAGGATTTTGCTGCACAGTTCGGAGAAGCTCTACGAGATGCATCTATCAAGCATTCCGGCTTAAAGTCAATTGCTGCCTACCGTTGCGGACTTGCACTCAGGGGCGAGCCGGTTGAAATGACAGAACTCTCGAATGCAGTTGCAGCAACGATCGAGGGCAACTCGATGGCTGAGGGTCCGAGGATTACTGCTGAGCCGCTGATCTCGTATCTCGTGCAGACCGCTTTAGAAGTCGCGGACAAACCCATTCAGTTTCACGTTGGCTACGGTGATCCGGACCTTCAGCTCGACAGGAGTAATCCTGCCCTTTTGACTCCGTTTATACGTATGGCCAATGAACGACGCAGAAACATTGTGCTTCTGCACTGCTACCCGTACCATAGGGAAGCTGCCTACCTAGCCCATAGTTTTCCGAACGTCTACTTCGATCTCGGGCTGGCCATAAATTTTGTCGGCACCTTTGCGTCGAGGATCTTTTCGGAGGCGATGGAGTTGGCACCATTTGCCAAGCTGCTCTATTCGTCCGATGCGTATGCGCTCTCGGAACTACACCTGCTTGGTTCATTAGGATTCCGGAGCGCCGTGGCTGACTTCTTATCGATGCTCTACGATCGTCGCCTGGCAGATGAGGCCTATATGGTGCGACTTGCATCCATGTTTGCAAAAGAAAACGCACTGAGGGCGTATCGGCTTTAATAATCAGCTGATTAGGGTTCTCGCCACATTGAGCTCTTTTGGCAGATCCGGCGACAATTTTGAGTACAGTCGGCGCCACCTCCTAGTATCTCTAGATCAGAGTGTCGTGTGGTAGGTGAAGGCGAATGAGTGTATCAGCGCTTAACGAGTTTGTTGTTCTGGAGCTGTTTGGACCAGCGGCAGTTCAGTTTCTCCAAGGTCAAGTGTCCGCAGATGTAGAGGCGCTTCACCAGGGTGCATCAGCAGAGGCCTTCCTTCTCGAACCGAACGGCAAAACAGTGTCGTTAATGCGACTGTATCGTGAATCGGACGACCGGATCTGGATGATAGTAGATGCAAATGCATTGGATGCAACTGTTGTGAGACTGCGGAAGTTCATGATCAGGACAAAGGCAACGCTTGAGACGCGGAATGATCTTTTTGTTCTTCACCTTGAGTCAACGAACAGAAGTGAACTACCTTCCCAAGTCAATGTGATTGCCACTGGACCACCACTTATGAATCTGTACCCTGGTGAGATGTTGATTGTGTCCGACTTGGCTAGCGAGGCAGTTTCTGAACTGCAGAGTGAATCGGAGCTCGCTCTGCAAGAGTGGTACCGGATCGCATCGTGCTATCCGAAGTTTGGGACTGAACTTGATCTGGACTCTGTTCCTGCATCATTTCCGGACCTCATCGATCGAGCAGTTTCTTTTACCAAGGGCTGTTATGTGGGACAGGAGCTCGTGGAGAGGATGGACTCAAGGGATTCCTCCGCTCCATTTGCTTTCAGGGCAGCGAAAATCTCACTTGATGATCCGTCCAGTCATTTAAATAGGAGCTTGGTCGGCGCACAGATCCAGTTGAGTGGTGAATTGGCGGGTGTAGTAACTTCTTTCAGTTCTGCCCGCCTTGATTCGTCCGATGCAGCATTTCCAGTTGCAATCTTGAAATTAAAGAGGAAGTTCCTCAAACGACCTGTTTACGACGTAGGGATTGGGGATCTACAGGTCGGTTCCTGTACCTTCATTGGTTCTCAACGCTGAGGCTACTCGGTTGACTCCAGCGGGATGACCAGCGCCATCTCTGTCCCACCTTCTGGACCGATGGGGGATTTGAAGCCAACTTTTAGCCGCATCGAGTTTGCTAGTTCGGCAACAATAAGTAGGCCAACTCCAGTACCTGCAGTTCTTGAGGCGATTCTTTCATTCCTATGTGCGCTGATGAAAACCTTCTCTCGGTCGCTCTCGGGAATACCTGGTCCGTCATCGCCGACCACCACGACTACGTCGTTGTCGTCGCCATCGGATGCTTTTAGGTAGACCCGGCCTTTTGAGAACTTGTAGGCATTTTCCAGCAGATTTTGGAGAATCTGGGTGAGCCTGTTCGGATCTAATTCTGCCATGCGGGTGTCCGGTAGTTCCTCAAATTCGAACTCGAGTCCCGCTTCGGCCGCACGAAGTGAGAACACTTCGGCAACCTCGGTGACGACACTTGCGACATCGACGCGAGTTATGTCTAAGGAAAAATGACGGGCCTGGAGCCTACTCAGCTCGAGCAGGTCCTGCACCATGGACTCAAGCCGTTTTGATTCTCTTTGGATTACGATGGCGGCGGCCCGGGGGTCATCGGTTGTCCCATCGAGAATTGCCTCACTGAAGCCACTTATGGAGGTCAGAGGAGTCCGCAGATCGTGTGAAATCGCCATCAGGAACTGCCGTTCAAGTTGACGCGATCTGTCCAAAGCTTCGGCCATCTTGTTTACCGAGGTGGCTAGGTCGGCGATCTCTGGGTAATTTTCACTGTCGAGCGGTATTCGATACCTGAGGTCACCACTTGCGATCCTTCGGGTCGCACCCTGAAGCTCCTTGAGTGGACGTGTGATGCGTGATGAGATGGACTCTGCAGCGATTGAGGCGCCGCCAATTCCTGCACCTGCTATCAGAAGTAGGTAGAGGATTGACTTTGGTTGGATCTTGACTACCCGTATCAGAACTACGAGCACACTCTTGACGCCGGGTCGGACCACGGCCGGGCCGAGCGGGACATCGAGGGCGACTATGACTTTCGAACCCTGATGCCATGTGATTGGATTGTTTGGTGACCCCAACGCCTGAGTAGCGATTCCAGTGGGTATGACGAGAGGCAGAGGCGGTCTTATTGTGCCCTGGGGTGATACCCCACGTAAAAAGGCACCATCGACTCTCGCGATCCGGATTATGACTGCGGTGAGACCTGGGTGGGCGAGTTCTGCTGCACCGATTGTCATCGCTGTTTTCGATAGCTGCTTCTCGCTTTGAACGACCGAGGCCCGATATGTGAAGAGAATTAATCCAAAACCTGCGAATATGACAACCAATGCAACTGCCAAAATTAGAGCGAGTCTGATTCTGCGTTTCATTGGAGGGTTCAGTCCAACCTGTAACCGACGCCCCAAACGGTCGTCAGCGGGAGGTGTCCTTTAAGTTTTCTACGCAGTTGGCGTACGTGAACGTCAACGGTTCGGTCGTCACCGTACCAATCTACGCCCCAGACTCCGTCTAAGAGTTGCCGACGGTTTAGCGCCAGACGGCGGTTGCGGAAGAGGTAACTGAGTAGGTCAAATTCCCGCACTGTCATCGGTATGGGCTCGCCCTGGAGGAACACCTCTCGCGTTTTGAGGTCAAGCTGTATCTCGCCTAGCCGGATAGGTTCTGCTGATGGTTCGGCTGACTGAGTGGAGCGTCTGAGAATAGCCTTCACCCGTGAAGTCAATTCGCGGGGCGAGAAGGGCTTGGTCACGTAGTCGTCAGCACCGAGTTCGAGACCTAGCACCTTGTCGATCTCGGAATCTCTTGCCGTCAGCATAATGATCGGAACCTGAGACGTTTGGCGGATAGCTTTGCATACCTCAAGGCCGTCTAGGTCGCCGGGTAGGCCGACGTCGAGGACGATCAGGGATAATTTTTCTTGCCGGAAGAGTTCAAGAGCACGCTTGCCCTGGGATGCTAGAAGGACGCGATAGCCTTCCTTGCTGAGGTAGCTGTTTAGCAGGTCGGCTATCGAGGGGTCGTCCTCAACTACCATGACGCTTATCGACTCGCCCAATGGTTCTCTCCTACGTGCCGGGCCAGTTAATATCGGCTAGCCGCAGCTTAGGGCATGCGAAGTCCGAGATTTGTTATGTCTTTGTGATGATATCGAATCCCGCGCTGCTGCGGTCGAAATTGATCGGATCCGATGTTTCGAAATAAGTGTCGCTGTGTGGGGCGGGTTACGATCGCGTAGCAGGCTGATCAACTTTTTCAAGTTGCCTACTTTCAAGGGCCATGGGCAGCAACTCCTTCTAGCATCTTATTCGATGGCTACCTATTTGGATAGAATTCTTGAGTTTCATAGGCAGCGGGCAAGGAACGACAGTCGTGATCTCAAAGCGCTGCTAGTTGAGTGTGAACTGTTGGCGCCAGTGAAATCATTGTCGGGGGCACTTACCGCAGACACCGGCGTGTCGGTAGTCGCCGAGGTTAAGCGACGCTCACCTTCCAAAGGTGCGCTTGCGGAGCAGTTGTCTGTTATGGAACTGGTCAACCTTTATGCAAAAGGCGGAGCCAGTGCGGTTTCGGTTCTAACGGACGAGGAGTATTTTGGCGGCAATCTGGCAGACCTGAAAACAGCGAGATCAGGATGTGAACTGCCGATTTTGCGGAAGGACTTCACGGTGTCGCCGGTTGATGTGGTTGACGCGCGCCTTGCCGGCGCTGATGCAGTGCTTCTGATTGCGGCTGGCCTTACACCAGATGAAGTGGCTTCGTTCAGTGACCTTGCTCACAGTATCGGGCTCGAAGTGATTTTAGAGGTACATTCTGAAGACGAGCTTGAACTGATTCACCTGGCTGATGTCGACGTTGTAGGGGTCAATCAGAGGGATCTTGTCACGTTTGAAATTGATACTGACCGAGCTGTTCGACTAGCAGGGATGATTCCAGACGACAGAGTGAGACTTGCAGAGTCAGGGATTACTTCACCGGAACAGCTTGGACCACTTCGCGAAGCAGGATTTGATGCAGTACTGATTGGAGAGTCGTTGGTTCGGTCTTCAGACCCTGCTGGCCTGTTGGGGATTTATCTGGAAGCGGGTCGAATTTAGGTTGTCGACGTTTGTAAAGATCTGCGGAATTACTAACGAATCGGATGCGCTCCTCTCAGTTGCACTGGGTGCTGACGCGCTCGGGTTCATATTCGCTCCATCTAGGCGACAGGTGACCGAGAAGGTTGTGGCCGAGATTGTGCACCAGCTCCCGCCGTCTGTCATGACGTTTGGAGTGTTTGTCAATGAGCGAGCAGAGACTGTTGCTGAAGTGGTCAACCGTATCGGGCTGTCGGGTGCGCAACTGCATGGTAATGAGGGCCCAGCAGTCACAAATTTCGTCTCAGAGCGCGTTAGGTTCGTAGTTAAGAGCTTTCCGGCCGGCCATTCACAGCTAACCAATCTGTCTAACTACAAGATTTGGGCGACACTAGTGGACGGTTCTGTTCCGGGATCAGGAGCGGTGTTCGATTGGTCACTTGTCGAGGGAATGGCCCCCGACCGCAGAATGATTCTCGCTGGTGGGTTGAACCCCGGTAATGTTGCCACGGCCCTGGAGACCGTTCGCCCCTTTGGGGTAGATGTCACTACGGGCGTAGAAGTGGAACCTGGAAGAAAGGATCCGAGGAAGCTGAAATCTTTTATTGAAATAGCTAAAACTACTGGAGATTCACTCGGAATCGGAGTACACCAGGAGATCGGTGACGGTGCGTCTGGGGCTCCGTATAACTGGGAGGAGTCGGAGTAGTGTCTTTCATGGGGCCCCCGAGCGAAGCGGGGAGGTTCGGCGATTTTGGTGGCGTTTACGTTCCGGAATCGTTGTTCGCAGCGTGTTCTGAACTCGAAGCAGGATTTAGTGATGCCTGGGCTGACGCTTCTTTCCGCAGTACCTACTACCAGATACTTTCCAACTATGCCGGCAGACCAACCCCGCTCACTTATGCGGGCAGACTATCTGAAAAGTTGGGTGTCGAGCTCTACCTAAAGCGGGAGGACCTGACCCATACCGGTTCACACAAGATCAACAATGTTGTCGGTCAGGCCCTGCTTGCAAAAAGGATGGGCAAAGGTCGAATAATTGCAGAGACCGGAGCCGGACAACACGGGGTGGCCACTGCAACTGCGGCAGCTGTGTTTGGTCTGGATGCCACTATCTACATGGGTGAGGTCGACATCCAAAGGCAGGAACTCAACGTGTTCAGGATGCGACTTCTCGGTGCCAAAGTGGTTGCAGTTAGCTCTGGATCTAAGACCCTTAAAGATGCGATCAATGAGGCGATGAGGGAGTGGGTTGCGTCTGTGGAGACTACCCATTACTGCATAGGGTCGGTGATGGGACCTCATCCTTATCCATACATGGTCCGCGAATTCCAGAGGATAATCGGTGAGGAGGCGTACTCTCAGTCGTTGGATCAACTCGGCGGTGCTCCTGACTTTGTGGTTGCTTGCGTGGGAGGTGGTTCGAATGCCGCTGGCACTTTTGCAGGTTTTGCCGATACTTGCGCAGCGGTGCTTGTGGGTGTGGAGCCTGCGGGTGGCGCTGCGGTGGGGAGGGGTTCACCCGGTGTAGTGCACGGGATGAGATCAATGCTGCTTCAAGATGAATTTGGTCAGGTGGAAGAGGCCCATTCTGTGTCGGCTGGATTGGACTACCCCGGCGTCGGGCCAGAGCACTCATACCTAAACTCGACGGGCCGTGCTGAGTATTATTCAGTGGATGATGACGCCGTTTTGGACGCCGTCATGTTGCTCTCGCAGACGGAGGGGATAATTCCCGCTCTCGAGCCGGCTCACGCTGTTGCATGGGTTGCTAGTGAGGCAGGAAAGAGAATTCCCCTCGGTTCAAAGGTTGTGCTTACGATGTCGGGCCGGGGCGACAAGGACGCGTCGGTGGCAGCTGAGCTTTTGGTAGGTCGACTCAGATGAGCATCGGACTTAGCCTCGGTACCACGCTGGCAGAAGCTAAAATGCATGGAAGAAAGCTGTTAGTACCATATATAACAGGTGGCTTAGGCACTGACTGGCTCGACGTCTTGGAGGCGGTCATTGCTGCCGGGGCAGACGCGGTCGAGGTCGGCATTCCTTTCTCTGACCCAATTATGGATGGTCCGATCATCCAGGAGGCATCACAACGCGCCTTGGATTCAGGAGCCACGCCAGCTTCGATACTCGGCGGCCTCGCAGAGCGGAGCTTTGGCGCTCCGCTTGCAGTCATGACCTATTACAACATCGTCCACCATGCCGGAGTAGAGCGGTTCGCAGGTTGGCTAGACACTGCGGGTGTATCGGGTGTAATTCTTCCTGACTTGCCGGTTGAAGAGATGGGGGAGTGGAAGAGTTGTGCTGCGGCTCGGAACATCGAAACAGTGCTACTCGTTGCTCCGACGACACCTGACGACAGGGCGCAAAAGCTCGTCGATGAGTCACAGGGCTTCGTATATGCAGTTGGGGTCATGGGAGTGACCGGAGAACGCAATGCGCTGGCCTCTTCGGCCAGGACAATCAGTCGTAGGTTGACCTCAATGACTGATAAACCGGTCTTGATTGGTATCGGTATATCCACTCCTGAACAGGCCAAGGAAGCTAGCCAGGATGCCGATGGAGTCGTAGTTGGGTCTGCGTTGGTTAGAAGGCTGCTAGAAGGTGGTGGTCCGGACGGAGCGTTTGACTTCATATCTGCGATTCGCCGGGCGGTCGATGCGCTCTGAGTATGAGGTGAATCTTTTGAAAGCCGGGTCGACATGGAGGTAGTCTGCCAACTGTGTCAGGCCGACGCCATAACTACGCGCTACTTTGATGACGAACTCTGCTGGGTAGCGGAGTGCGAGTCGTGTTCGGTTCCGATGGTCGTCTGGAAGAAGCACGGTGCCTTTCCGGATCCTGCTGCTGTAGAACAGATGGTGCAACGACTAGACGAGATTGCCAGACTGGTCTTCGGAGAACGTCCTTTCAGGATAGATAGGGTTATGAGGCAGATTCCCGACCATTTTCATGCACATGCTCGCCCCAGGCCGACATGGCTTCAATGAGCAATTGGGTGCAGGAGATGGCAATGGCTACCTTCGCTTGGTGAGATCCTTCACTTGGCTCAATAACCTCGTTGAAAACTTCTTGGTCCAACGATCCTTTGGGTCAACTCGTCTTCCGGCCTGGTTTGACTCCATACGCTTTCTGATCAACTCTCTCCGTTCGACCAGTTCTTTGTAGGTCAGCGTCTCAACATCGGATGGGATGCCTAGAGAGCCTTTTACGCCAATTAGGTCGATAGGGGTGGATGCCAGGTCGACACCCACGTCTTTGGAGATCTGGTCACCATACTTCGAAGTGAAGTAGGTGGCTAGGAATGTAATCTCTGCGAAAAGGTCGAGGTCAGGCGCCAAAGAAACCATCGAGGAGTCCAGAAAGATCATATTTTTTACGAATAGCATCAACTCTTTCGGCATTCTGGCGCCGAATCCGAGGAGTGCTTTGGTGAGATTCCTGATCTCCGATATAAGTTCATCGGGTGATAACGAAGTCGGATCGATTGGAGGGCCGTCCAGTCCGAGTTCGCTCACGACTGCCTCGAGGTCGGTATCTTCGGGCAGCGCTCCCATGTCTCTTAGGGCTGCGACCTGCAATCTGACGTCATTTATAGTCCCACCAATTAGTAGTCGGAGAAAAGCTAGCCTCTTCTTTTCGGTTAGTCGCCCCGTGATGCCGTAATCGAGTAATCCGACCTCCCCTGTGGACAGCACGAGTAGATTGCCACCGTGGAGGTCTCCATGAAAGACTCCGTGGACCATAGCGCCCTCCATGAAGGCGACCATACCTGCACGCACTACCTGGGCTGTGTCGATTCCGGCATCGACCATGCCGGATATATCATCCCAGTTGAATCCCGAGAGTTTTTCCATGATCAAGACTCGACGAGTTACATAACGCGGGTGTGGTCTTGGGACTACGAGCGCCCTCTGATCCGTCTTGGCCAAGATCGTCGAAATGTCAATCATGTTGGCGGCTTCGAGTCGAAAATCTAGCTCCTCTATGATTGTCTCAGCGAAGAGTTCCACAAGTGCCGGGGGGTTTGCCAGAGCGGCGATAGGTATTCGGCCGACCAGTATGGGCGCGATCCAGCTCATTGCAGCTAGATCCCGCCTTACGAGTTCCGCCACCCTTGGCCGTTGAACTTTGACAACGACCTCCTCACCGCTTCTGAGCCGGGCCTGATGAACTTGGGCTATTGATGCGGCTGCGAGTGGTGTTGAATCGAACTCGGAGAATATCTCCTCAAGCTCTCGGCCGAGGTCCGACTCTACAGTCGTTCTAACCTTGTCGAAGCTCTCTGGCTTGACTTGGTCTCGAAGGGACTTGAACTCATTTACCAGCTCGTCAGGGAAGATTCCGTTTCCGGAGGAGAGGATCTGGCCAAGTTTTATATACGTGGGCCCCAGAACCTCAAATGCGTCACGGAGTCTGTGCGACAGACCTGCGCGTGAAACGGTGGTGCCCTTTCTGCGATCTATGAGCCACCATCTGCCTATTGCATTTCCGAGTATGAGTCCAGTCCAAAGGAATCGCCTCAGCGGCGGTATTCTGCGCTTTCGGATCAATCGTGGCAGTTCCTCGTGGGTGCGTACCCGTAGATTGGGAGTCTGCCCGAGCCATTCGAGCTTATCTAGGTCGACCAACCATGGGGGAGTGAGACTAAAGGATCCAACTGTCGAGTCACCGGGCAAGGTTACGCTTCGCTCATTAAAGGTTTGACGCTGTTCCACGCAAACGACGCTAGTTGCCTTTGACCACTAGTTGGAAGTCGTGTATGAGATAGCCGATATCTTGCCCAGAGACGCTCTGGTTAGGCCTCCGGGCAAGATACGGTTCGACTCAACTTGTCAGCTTTCCAACGGGCTTATAACGATTGATCCGTTATGACCACCGAATCCGAATGAGTTCGAGAGGATTGGTCCAGCCACAAAGGGCCTACCCTCACCCATTACGACGTCGACATGGATAGCTGGATCAATCTCCTTGGTGCCCAGTGTCGGAGGGATGACACCGTGCTCAATGGTGAGACATGCGCCGACTGCTTCGAGTGCACCTGCAGATCCGAACGCATGGCCGAGCGCCCCCTTGAGCGAGGTGACAGGTGGCGTAACGGATCCGAACACATCGTTCATCGCCTCTCCCTCGGCTAGGTCGTTCATAGGTGTCGACGTACCGTGAGCATTGATATGAGCGATGTCCTTAGGAGTTAGACCAGCGTCGGCAATTGCAATACGCATACATCCAGCCGCTCCAACGCCGTGCGGAGAAGGAGCTGTGATGTGATACGCGTCTGCATTCGAGGCTGCTCCATCAATTGTGGCGTAGATGTGCGCACCTCTTGCCTTAGCTCGATTGAGTTCTTCGAGCACAAGAATGGCGGCGCCTTCGGCCATCATAAATCCATCGCGGTCTCTGTCGAATGGCCTCGAGATACCTGCGTTTGACATTGCGGTCATGTTCTTGAAGCCCGCTTTTGCCGTATCGGTCATTGCACATTCAGATCCACCTGTGAGCATGACGTCGCAACGCCCGGTTGCGATCAACCTTGCGGCGTTGGCAATGGCCTGGGTGCCAGCCGCGCAGGCGGTGACGGTGGTTTCACATGGTCCTTGGAAGCCAAAGCGCATTGATATCGATGCCGCTCCTGCATTTGCCATCATCAGCGGGACAAGGAATGGGGTTACCCTGTCGAATCCCCTGGTGTTACCGACCATTACCTGAGTTTCCAAACTGTCTAGTCCCCCTACACCGGTGCCAACGAGAACGCCAGCGCGACCTGGATCGGTGATCTTGAGGTCGCCAGCGTCTTGCATTGCAAGCGACGAGGCGGCAATTCCCATCTGGTTGAACCGGTCGTGTCGACGGATCTCTTTGGGGCCAAGCCAATTTGACGCGTCAAAGTCATCGATCGTCCTCAGTCCCACTAGAGCAGGTCCGAAGAGTCCCTTCCAGAAGGACTCCTTGGTCTGCCCGAGGCAACTGATCAGTCCAACGCCAACAATTGCGACCTTGAAAGGGGCTTCGACTCCATCTGACGGACCTTTAGGTCCCCACGTTAATTTCATTCCATCTTCCCGGTTATCAATTCGAATGACTGCTGAACGGTCTCTACTCCTTCGAGCTCTGATTCGTCGACACTCACTCCGAACTCGTCCTCAAGTGCCATTACCAACTCGACAAGATCCAAACTGTCTGCATCCAGATCTTCTGCGAAACGGGCGGTTGGAACGACCTGGTCCGGCGTTACTCCGAGAACCTTGACCGCGCACTCCTTGAACTTCTCAAACGCCGCCTGCTGATCCATTTCGAGTCCTTTCGTTGACTCACCAAATGCGAGCCGACCATCGACTCGCAAAGATATTACTTAACCTTTCGACCTACCCGTTACAGGCCCATCGAGAGTCCACCGTCGACTGCCAGAACAGCACCCGTGATGAAACTTGCAGAATCGGACCCCAAGAATGCGATGGCTGAAGCGATCTCTTTTGCTTCGGCAATTCGTCCCATCGGAGTCTCTTTTGCGATAGCTGCCTGCCTCGCATCTGGCAGTGAGAGCACCATCTCGGTCGCAACTGCACCTGGGGCTACTACGTTGACCGTGATCGATCTTGTAGCGAGTTCCCGTGCTAGCGATCTTGCGAGCCCTACCATTCCAGCCTTTGATGCGGCGTAGTTGACCTGACCTGCTGAACCAGTGAATGCCACTACCGAAGAGACGAGGATGATCCGCCCGTATCGTTGTCTGACCATGGTCGCAGTGGCTCTTTTTGTCAGGTGGAAGCTTGCGGTTAGGTTCGTCTCAATGGTGGTGTTCCAGGCGTTGTCGGACATTCGGAGCATCAGGCCATCGGCGGTAGCCCCAGCGTTTACTACGAGTACAGCGACGGGCCCAAAACGCTCCTCGGACTCGGCAAAAGCAGCATCGATCTCGGCCGAAGAAGTGACATCCAGTTTTATGGCCGCTACGCGTTCGTGCTGGAGAAGGTCCTCTGGTGGCTGGCTGGAACGGTAGCAGAGGGTGACCCTGTCACCCGAATCGAGAAAGGCGCGAACCACCGCCTGCCCGATTCCAGTGGCGCCACCGGTCACAAAGACGTTTCTAGGCACGTCCTCTCCTGAGGTCATTTGGATGCCTGCCAGCGGACTACCGAGCTGGCCCAGGTCATTCCCGCACCGAAGCCGGAGAACAGGACGAGGTCACCGTTGCTGAGTCTTCCGTTATCAGCTGCATCAGCAAGTGCAAGGGGGACGGATCCGGAGGAGGTATTTCCGTACTTGTCAAGACAAACTGCGGCCTTTTCGATCGGAATCCCCAATCTCTTACACGCCGACTCAATGATTCGTAGGTTCGCTTGGTGCGGGACGCAGAGTGAGATGTCGTCGGCCGTTATCCCTGCCTTTTTCATGGCAATCTCCGCTGATTCGACCATCACCCGAACCGCCTTTTTGAATACCTCTCTACCCTCCATGCGAAGGTAGCTTCCGTGGTCGCAGTACAGGATCGGTTGTGCAGCACCATCAACGCCTAGTTCGCTGCCTAGGAAGTCATCCCGTTCGGATGACTCGAGGACGACTGCACCAGCACCATCGGCGAAGAGAATCGCAGTTCCTCTATCCTCCATGTCGGTGATCTTTGACAAGGTGTCGGATCCAATCACCAGTACCTTCTTGTTGACACCTGTGGCGACCATCGCATGGCCCACCACCATGGCGTATACGTAACCTGCGCAGGCTGCGTTGAGGTCAAATGCTCCGCCGGACGTTCCGATAAGGTGAGAAACCACGGAAGATGTGGCTGGTGTTGTCTGATCCGGTGTCGTTGTGGACAGGATCACAAGATCAATCTCTGACGGAGATAGTCCAGCGGACTTGATGGCGGCCGCTCCTGCCTCGACCGCCAGGCTTGTGGTGGTGCCCCCCCAACGACGCTCCCGGATTCCGGTTCGTTCTACAATCCATTGGTCAGATGTCTCAAGTCGGCCCTCGAAATCGGAGTTCTTCACGATTTTTTCGGGAACAGCCGATCCCCATCCAGTGATCTTTGCCCCTATAGCCACTATCTGGACACTCCTTCTATCCTCAGCCAAGCCAAAGGTTGGCTTGACCCAACTCGCTCGCCATCAACAGCGACCATTCCCATTAGCGTCCCCTCGAAGGGCGATCTGACTTCATGTCCATTGATGGTACCGATGGGATCTCCAACTGAGATAGTTGCACCTTCTTTGAGCGGTTCGCCTGACGACGCTTGCGCTGCGGTAGTGAAGATTCCAGCGAGTGGACTCACAACGAGCCGCTCCTGCATGAACAGGTGTTCACCGTGATGAGTGGTGGCAAAGTCATGCAGTGGTCCGGTCGCAGATACCGCTGCTACTAAATCATCGAGCTGATCTGGAGTGGAGACGCTAATCACCGTTGCATCCGGCATAGCCCTCTTGACCAGTCCAGTTAGTACTGCTCCAGGGCCGACCTCGACCATGACGGTTGGATTGTATTCGGCTATGAGTTTGAGCGATTGGCTCCACTTGACCGGAGACGTGAGTTGGTGCAGTAGCAATCCGCTCCAGTCTGAGGCGAGCATATGTTCCGCAGCGTCTACGTTTGCAACAACTGGAACTTCGGAGTCGTAGAACCGGACAGAGTCGAGAGCCTTCTGGAGCCTTGGAATGGCAGAGTTCATCAGTGGGGTGTGGAAGCCGCCACCGACTGGGATGATCATTGCCCGCTTTGCTCCCAATGTCTTTGCTACATCGCACGCTGCGGCAACCCCATCTTTGGTTCCGGCAATCACAACCTGCCCAGCAGAGTTGTAGTTCGCCACCCAGACGCCATCGACCTCAGAGCAAGCCTCTTCTGCAGCGGAGTCCTCAATTCCGAGCAGTGCAGCCATAGAACCCGGAGATTCTTCGGCGGCAACTGCCATCGCTTCGGACCTCTCCGAAACCAATCGCGCACCAGCGTCGAACGCTACGGCTCCGGATGCGACAAGGGCGGAGTATTCGCCCAATGAGTGACCCGCCACTAGCTGTGGGACTATTCCGAGTCTTTCCACTGAGTCTAGGGCCACCATGGACATTACGAATGTGGCAAGTTGCGTGTTCCTAGTGAACGACAACTCCTCTGAAGTCGCGTCAAGCAGGAGGTATGAGATATCTCGACCGGTAGCGTCTGACGCTTCGCCGACTAGTTCCCATGACGGATGATCAACCCAAGCTTTGCCCATGCCCGGCTTCTGGGATCCCTGGCCAGGAAATAGAAAACAGATCATCCCTTATCCTCCGCTCTAGATCTGAGTCTCAATAGGATAGTGTCGCATGCTCTACCGACGCGTGACGTCTTTGTTGGTCTGGCCGCTTTGAGATTTGAACTGGTGCAAAAGAGTATCGGGGCCACTCGCCCCACGACAGATAGCCCGCACATTGGCTGGTGGACAGTGCAGCGCGCGTTCTTCGTGGCGTGGCAGATGGATCTGGACATTGGAACTTAGACCTTGGTTCGGACCAGATAGTTACAAAAGTGTTGGAAGATTTTCGTCGCTAGGATTTCGCTTGCGCACGGCCCTTTACTGAGAGCACTATGTTTGGTAGGCGTAGATAGGTGGGCGCTTGCCCGGGTGGTGGAATGGTAGACACGGAGGCCTCAAAAGCCTCTGCTCGAAAGGGCATGCGGGTTCGAGTCCCGCCCCGGGTACGAGTATGTTTTCAGGGCTTGAGTTGGTAGCGTGGGGCTTTTAAGCCTCGCCTTGCACTAAGGACCGTCTCTAAAGATCGTGTAAATCCGCTTCTAGGCACAGTTGCACCGATCTTGTAGAGCAGAAACGATGGTCGCAGTGGGATTCTCTGCAGGGCTTCCTCTTTGGTTGCGGTCGACCAACTGCCCTGTGTCGGCGAGCGCTTTGGCGACAATCCTTAAAGTCTTCAGCTAGAAGAAGGTCAGATCTTCCTTACGTCTATTCTTTTCGGTTATGGCGTGGGACGATGGATCAGACGACGAAGAGGGCTCCTTCATAGTTGCTCCGCGGCTGAGCTCTGTTCCCTTTATCAAGATCTACTGTTTCTTCGATGAGAACGACGCGCTCGACAAAGTACTGCGAGCACAACTTGTCACGGATTCTGAAGCCCAGCTCATAGTCGAGAGCGAAGAACCACTAGATCCAGATCCGTCGTGTGTGCAATTTGTGGTCGAGGCGGTCGACGAATTTGGGGTATGGAGGGCACTTTCTAGTTTTCAGAAGCTCCCCTCCGTCTCCATACAGACCGTGAGGCTCGGACTGATCTCGGGTTGGAAGCGAATTCAGCGCCGCAAGGCATTTAGGGTCAAGACGGACCTCGAAGCCACTGTTAGCACCATGGAGATTGTTCGTCCTACGACCTACTCGGGCAAGATAGTCGATATGTCAGTTGCCGGAGCGGGTGTGGATGTGGGACGAGACTCTGCTCACCAGCTGTCCGGCAGGTATCGATTAAACTTTGTCCTGCCAAGCGGTAGCGTCTCGTTGGTCGCAGACGTCGTATCGAAGCGGGGTAATGTCGTCGGTTTTGAATTCGCATCAGTTCCTCTAGCGCAGTCGAAACTCTTGGGAACATACGTGTTCGAAAAGCAGGTCGCACGGTCGAAAAACGACGACGACGAGTAAGTTTCTCATAACTGTGGCCAACAATCAGGGGCCAAAAAGTCATTTCAGTTGGGAAACCTTCGGCTTAATGCCACGGTTAGTGATGGCGTTTCGTGTTATAGTTTCTAATTGTGAGAAGAGATCCGAGCTTCTTTGTTACAAATGATCGATCGCAGGAGTTCGAGGGTTGGCCCGGTGGACCTGTACTTGCGCCAGGTAGCTCGGTGCGGATTATCGGCTACCGATTTGGATCCCATCTTCCCCTGATCGAACATAATGGCGCGGTGGTTGCACTCGACGGTGCTGAGATGCTCGTGGATGCCTCGGGATTCGCAGCCGATCCGGGTGCTGACTTCTTTGTCGTCGAGGCGCGCGATGCCTGTGGAATCTTCAGCGCAGAGTTCGAGTGCAGGTTGATTTACAGCTCCGACGGTAGGCCGCTACTGCAAGCTAGGCAGCTGGCTCCGTGGGCCAAGGCACAGCGTCGTGGAGCATTCCGAGTTCAGACAGACCTCCGAGCGTCCATAACGTCTAATTCACGAAGACCGCGCATCAACCGAGCAGCGACAGTGGTCGATATCTCCTCGTCCGGCGCTGCAATTACAGTTGACGGCACAGTCTTACCCGACGACGAGTCCGGTTATCGCCTATCTATGGCCCTTCCTTCTGGTGTGGTGAGTGTCGAGGTCGATGTTGTTGAAGCGAGAGAAGATCGACTTGCCGTCGAGTTCGGATGGATGACTGCAGACCACGGCGAAGCTCTCGGCTCGTATATTTTTAGACGGCAGACTCCGAACAGCGACTGAGCGCAAACAATTTGCCTCAGATTCCGGAGATGAAGGGGTTGGTCCGCCTTTCATAGCCGATAGTGGTCGAATCTCCATGGCCGGGAAGGACCACGGTCTCGTCTGGAAGCGGCAGGATTCGCTCCTTCATCGATGAAATTAACTCCTCGAATGAACCACCTGGTAGGTCTGTACGACCTATAGATCCCTTGAAGAGGTGGTCGCCGCTGAACAAGATGGGGGGCTGTCCTTCAATTGCGAGTGACAAACAGCTAGACCCTTTTGTGTGTCCGGGGGTGTGGATGGCTCGGAATGACATCGATGCTCCAGCGACGCTATCTCCGTCGCTCAAGTCGAAGATGTGTTCCGGTTCTGAGAAGTCGAGTCCGGTTTCGAGCAACATTCCCCTGAGCATTGAGGAGGCGGACAGCGGATCGACGAGCATGTGTCTGTCAGCGGGGTGGATGTGTACTCCATCGACACCTGAGCGTTTACCCAGGTCTTTGCTTGACTGTTCTTCGAGCTTCAAGAAACTCGATACTCCCCCCACGTGGTCGACGTGACCATGAGTCGCGATTATTGCTACGGGTCTTAGATTTAACCGATGCAACCTGTCAAGTACCGCAGTTGGGTCCGGCGGTATATCGATGATTACGCACTCAACGCCATCTGCCGAGACAATCCAGCTGTTGGTGGTCGCAACCCAGAGGGGAATCTGTTCTAATATCACTGCGGCCCCTTTCCTTAACGTCTCCAAAGTGTGTCTTCGACGCTATCGTGTAGTGCGAACAGCCAGTGCTTCGTTTTGATGCCCAGATTGTCCGTCAGAGGAGTTAGACATGGCGACGCGAGTTGTAGTTGCGGAGGACGAGGCCATAATTCGGCTCGACCTCAAAGAGACACTGGAGTCTGAAGGTTACGAGGTTGTCGGAGCATACGGTCGTGGCGATGAAGCGCTCTCGGCGGTGCGGAGCCTGAAGCCAGACGTTGCGATTCTTGATATTCAAATGCCCGGAATGGACGGTCTAGAAGCAGCTGCCGCCATCACGGAAGAGTCGATCTGTGCGGTATTGATTTTAACCGCATTTTCCCAGCGTGCACTTGTCGAGCAGGCGAGGTTGGCCGGGGCAATGGCCTATCTTGTAAAGCCGTTTCTGGCCCAGGATCTCGTACCGGCGATCGAGCTAGCCATTTCTCGCTACAGCGAGACAAGGGCACTTGTCGCAGAGGTTGGAGACCTGAAAGATCAAAAGGCCCAGGTCGAGGCGAGGTTGGAGGCGAGGCGTCATCTTGAAAGAGCCAAGGGTGTGCTCATGGACAGCTTCTCAATGGGGGAGGCGGAGGCCTTTCGCTTCATCCAGAGTACCGCGATGAACCAGCGTACGTCGATGGTAGAGGTTGCCAAGGCGGTCATCGATGGACGACTTAATCCGGCCAGTTGAAGGCTCGTCATGTTGAAGATCCTTAGGGGTCAGAGACCTTAGGATCGATTCGTGCCCTTAACACTTCTTGTAGATGCTTATTCGCTTGCCTTTAGAGCGTACTTCGCCATTCCAGCGGGTATGGCAACCCAGGGAGGAACGCCAACCAACGCAGTCTTCGGCTTTTTGCGTATGTTTGCTTCGCTAGTGGAGCAGTACTCACCCGACAGAGTTCTCGTTGCTTTCGACGCGCACGCAAAGACATTTAGAGATGAGATTTATGCGGAATACAAGGGTCATCGGCCCCAGACGCCAGCCGCACTTAGTAGTCAGCTTCCGATCCTTCGTGACTTGATGGATGCGATTGGCGTCGCTTGGTTGGAGGTCCCAGGATACGAAGCAGACGACGTGATAGCCACAGCTGCGCAGATTGCAGCTGATGCCGGCGATACGGTAAGGATCGTTACAGGCGATAGAGATAGCTTCCAGCTCGTCAAAGACCCGAAGATTGCGGTGTTATACAACCGAAGGGGCGTGTCTGAGATTGACACGATGGACGAGGCCGCCGTGGTTGCCAAAGTTGGTGTGGTTCCGTGGCTCTACCCGCATCTAGCGTCGCTTCGAGGAGATCCTTCTGACAACATAATCGGCGTAACTGGAGTAGGAGAGAAGACCGCAGCGAAGCTCGTGAACGAGTACGGTTCCATCCAGGAGATACTGGATCATCTCGACAGTCTTTCTCCGAAACTCGCCGCGTCTATTGGAGAGGCCCGCGATAGGGTCGTTGGAAACCTTACGCTCTCGATGTTGGTCAAAGATGTGCCACTCGAAGCGGAACTCGAATCATTCACGCTTGGTCCTTGGAATTCAAACAGGGCGCGCGAATTCATGTACTCTCTTGAGCTTCGCAACTCCTTCGATCGACTGAGGTCAGCCTTTAAAGACCGAGTTGATCTATCAATAGGGTCCACACCAGATCTCGCTTCTCGACTAAGACCAGAAGTGGTGGTGGTTCCATTCCAGGCTGGACAGTTCGAATCTGCGCCGGTACTTTTGATCAAAGGATTCTTGGAGGACGGATCTGACGCGACTGGACTCAATTCACTAGTCGTAGGTGCGAGGCTCAGTCCCGAGGTGATCTGTGTCGAAGTTGTCGATGGTGACCTCCTAGCTCCGATGTCGCTGGAGTCGATCCTTAAAGGTAAACAGATTCGCGGCATCGCTACCAAGGAGATCCTGAAGGCGCTTTTGGATATTGGACTTAGAACGCCCCCGACACCTATTTCGGATCTAAGTATCGCAGAGTACTTGCTCGACCCGTCCTCAGGAAGATACTCAGCTAGCGATATATCGGCCACCTGGTTCGGTGACAATCCAGTCGGCGAAGTGGGAACCGGACTCTTCGATACGACTACTTCGGCCGAGAGACTGGAATCTGCCGTCCTTGAGATTGCCCTGATCGATTCGACTACCCAGGAGATCGAGTCCAAACTGGACTCTGCTGGGATGGGAAACCTCTACAGGGAGGTCGAACTGCCTTTGGTGTCTGTGCTGGCCAAGATGGAACACGTTGGCATTGCGGTGGATGTGGTCAGATTAAGGGAGTTGACCGACTGGATTGCGTCACAGACAAGGACGCTTTACGCAGAGATGCAGTCGATGATTGGTAGAAGCTTCAACCCTAATTCCACGCAACAGCTAGCCCAGATACTCTTTACTGAACTCGGCCTCAAGCCCATCAAGAAGACCAAGACGGGCTTCTCGACCGATGCTCAGACGCTCGAGAGGTTGAGCGGAGAGCATCCATTCGTCGAGACGCTCCTCCGTTATCGTGAGTTTGAGAAGCTTAGGTCAACCTACGGCGAGACTCTAATATCCGAAGTCAAGCCAGATGGCCGAATTCACGCTACCTTCCAGCAGACCGTTGCGAGAACTGGAAGGCTGTCGTCTGAGCGGCCGAATATGCATAATATCCCAATCAGGTCAGAAGAAGGTCGGAGGTTCAGGGAGGTCTTCGTAGCACCTCCCGGGCACAAGCTGATCGTGGCTGACTACAGCCAGATCGAGCTGCGGATCATAGCTCACCTTTCTGGTGATCCTGGTCTGGTCGAGGCGTTCAAAGAGGGACGAGATATCCATACCCAAACCGCAGCCATGGTCTTTGGAGTGGAGCTGGAACAAGTCACCCACGAGCAGCGTGCTACTGCCAAGATGGTGGCGTACGGTCTTGCGTACGGAATGGAGGCCTTCGGACTGGCTCAGCGCCTCGGCATATCGAACAAAGAAGCCGAGCAGATTCTCAACTCCTTCTTCAGTGCGCTCCCCAATGTCCGAGCGTATATGGACCGGACCGTCGCCGAGGCGAAGCGGCTCGGTTACACAGCGACGGAGTTCGGAAGAAGACGATACATTCCAGAACTACAATCTCCGGATCAGCGAGTCCGTCAGGCGGCCGAGAGACAGGCTATGAATGCGGGGATACAGGGGCTTGCGGCGGACATCTTCAAGATCTCTCTTGTAAGGCTCGATTCCGTTCTCAGAGAGACCGACCTAACTCGACTAGTGCTTCAGGTTCACGATGAAGTTATCCTCGAAGCACCAGAATCGGACGTCGAGTCAGGAGTCGATCTCGTTATCGCTGCAATGGAGGGAGCAGCTGAACTCACTGTTCCGCTGAAGGTGAATATTGCTGTAGGTGCAACTTGGGGTTCCGCCAAAGGGTGATCTGGAGCAACGCTGAGGAGAATTTGGTGAATTCCAGGTTACGCCTCGGCTAAGGATCAGCTGTACAGCGCCGTTGTGGGGACAATTTGCAACTTCCGCACACGACAGTGGACTAGGATCTATTCGGGTTCTAGTTGGGGGGAGTCTTTGACTTTCTTCGGTAGTTCTGCCCGATTTGATGTCCGGAAAGAAAGTAACAAGATTAATGTCAGAGACCGCAGTTCCCTCTGAGGAGTTTTCGGAGGGTACAGCCCGAGCCATCGCAGTGGATGACCTTGAAGGTATTTCGCTCGATGACGCTATTGAGCGCACCATTGTGGAGTTTGAAGATGGCGACATCGTCCACGGAAGAGTAGTCAAGGTCGACAAGGACGAAGTTCTTCTCGATATCGGTTACAAGTCCGAGGGAGTCATTCCCGTAAGGGAGCTCTCCATCCGTCAGGATGTGGATCCAAGTGAGATTGTTTCTCTCGGTGACGAGGTCGAAGCTCTTGTGCTCCAGAAGGAGGACAAAGAGGGTCGACTTCTCCTCTCCAAGAAGCGAGCGCAATACGAGCGTGCTTGGGGAAATATCGAGAAGATCAAGGAAGAGAATGGCATGGTCAAAGGGCCTGTCATCGAGGTAGTCAAGGGCGGCCTGATCGTCGATATCGGCCTGCGAGGGTTCCTTCCGGCTTCGCTTGTGGAGCTTAGAAGGGTGCGGGATCTGCAACCCTACATTGGCAAAGAGGTCGAGGCTAAGATCATCGAACTCGACAAGAACAGGAACAATGTAGTTCTGTCGAGACGCGCTTGGCTCGAGGAGACTCAGCGTGAGCAGCGTGAGGAGTTCCTTGAGAATCTAAAGCCGGGCGAGGTTCGCAAGGGGGTCGTCTCCTCTATTGTCAACTTCGGCGTTTTCATCGACCTAGGTGGCATGGACGGGCTTGTCCACGTATCGGAACTTTCCTGGAAGCACGTTGACCACCCATCGTCAGTAGTGAGTGTCGGCGATGAGGTCATGGTCCGGGTGCTCGACGTTGACCTTGACAAAGAGAGGATTAGCCTCTCGTTGAAGGCGACGCAGAGCGATCCTTGGCAGGACTTTGCCAGTGCCCACAAGATCGGAGAACTGGTCTACGGACGTGTAACCAAGCTCGTCCCCTTTGGCTGTTTCATTCAGGTTGCCGAAGGTATCGAGGGACTGGTTCACATATCTGAGATGGATGTCCATCATGTGGAGCTTCCAGATCAGGTTGTCTCAGTAGGAGACGAGCTCTGGGTCAAGATAATCGATATCGACCTGCAGCGACGTCGGATAAGCCTCTCGATCAAGCAGGCGCAAGAGGGCGGCGAAGTAGCTGCGGAGTATCGGGAAGCATTTGGCGAGCATCAGTATGACGCCGAAGGAAACTACGTGGGTACCTATGCGTACACGACCGAGTTCGAACCAGAGACCGAGGCACAGGCTGCATGGGCCGAGGAGTTTCAGTTGAACCATGGTGAGACTCCCGTAGAGGAGTCGAACACCGAAGCCTAACAATACCGCGGTATGGGGCATCGTTAATTATGATGGCGGGGGCGTTAGCCCCTGCCATCTTTTGTTTTGCATCATTGTTTGGTAAAGCTGAGTCGAAAGGACTGTCCGTTGAAGATCGTCGGTTTGACGGGTTGTGTCGGTTCAGGTAAGTCGTCGGTCAGCGATATCTTCCAGGAACTCGGCGCTCGGGTCGTAGATGCTGACATCATTGCGAGAAAGGTGGTGGCGAAGGATTCTGAGGGCCTGGCAAGTATTGTTAGTCGGTTCGGACGCGAGATTCTGACGTCAGATGGCTCACTGGACAGAGCGAGGTTGGCGGATCTGGTCTTCGGAGACGCTGCTGCACTTGCGGACCTAAATGCCATAGTCCATCCCTTGGTTAATCAAGAGATGATGAAGCAGATCACCGATGCCGCTGCTTCGGGGTTTGATGGGCTCATGGTGTTGGTCATTCCTCTGCTTGCTGAGGGGGGACGGGACCGTTATCCTTTTTCCGATGTCGTAGTAGTAGACATTGACCCAGAGATTGCGATCCAAAGGCTCGTTCGGTTCCGAGGTATGTCGGAATCCGATGCGAGGGCCCGTCTCTCCGCTCAAGTGTCAAGGCAGGCCAGACTGGAAATCGCAACCATGGTAATTGCGAATTCGGGAAGCGTTGAGGATTTACGACGCCGGTCGGTGGAGACCTATCAAGCGTTGACAAGCGGTACCGATTCTGCGTCGTCCAACACCAATTGATACTGATCTAGGATCTTTTTATGCCTAGTTTCAAGGTACATGCACTTTACAGCCCTGCCGGCGATCAACCGAAGGCTGTCGCCTCCCTTGCCAACGGCTTTGAGCGAGGAGATAAGTTCCAGACACTGCTGGGTATTACTGGATCGGGTAAATCTGCGACAATAGCGTGGTTGATTGAGAGCGTACAGAGGCCGACGCTCGTAATAGCTCCAAATAAGAGTCTCGCTGCCCAGTTGGCAAATGAGTTCAAAGAATTTTTCCCCGAGAATCGGGTTGAGTATTTCGTCTCCTACTACGACTACTACCAGCCTGAGGCGTACGTTCCGACCTCCGATACCTATATCGAGAAGGATTCAACGATAAACGACGAGATCGACCGTTTGCGACATTCGGCTACGTCGGCGTTGTTGACGCGGCGAGATGTGATAGTTGTCGCGTCTGTTTCTTGCATCTATGGACTCGGTTCCCCGGAGGAGTATAAATCACAGATCCTCCAAGTCGCCAAAGGAGGGGAGTTGGAGCTCAGGAGGACGATCAGGCAGCTGGTGGATATGCAGTACCAGCGAAATGATCTGAACCTGGTGCGGGGCAGGTTTAGAGTGCGAGGCGACACGCTCGAAGTTCATCCGGTCTATGACGTCTACTCGATAAGGATTGCACTTTTTGGAGATGAGGTCGAGCGGATCCTGAGGGTTGACAATCTCACTGGTGAAGTTGTCGAAGAGCTTGAGGAGTATGTCTTCTTTCCAGCCACCCACTACGTGGCAGGTGACGATCGGCTTAAGCCAGCTATATCATCCATCGAACTCGAGCTTCAGGAGAGGTTGCAGTTTCTTGAGGCGAACGGCAGACTAGTTGAGGCCCAGAGATTGAGGATGCGAACCCAGTTTGATCTTGAGATGCTGGCCGAGATAGGTAGCTGTACCGGAATCGAGAACTATTCGCGACATCTAGATGGGCGAAGGGCTGGCGAGCCGCCGTCAACTCTGATCGACTTCTTCCCGAAGGACTTTCTTTTGGTAGTTGACGAGTCGCACGTCACGATTCCGCAGATCCATGGTCAGTACCACGGGGACCGGTCTAGGAAAGAGACACTGGTTGAATATGGCTTCAGACTACCTTCGGCGCTTGACAACCGACCACTCCGATTCGAGGAGTTCTACGATCGGATCAACCAGGCAGTCTTTTTGTCAGCTACACCATCTCCATATGAGTTGACCCAGTCGAGCCAGGTCGTCGAGCAGATTATTAGACCGACCGGCCTTCTCGACCCCAAGGTCGAGATAAGGCCGACCAAAGGTCAGATAGATGACATTATCAAGGAGATCAATGGGCGGGTCGAGATGTCCGAGAGGGTGCTGGTAACAACCCTCACTAAAAAGATGGCCGAGGATCTCACGGATTACCTGCTCGAACTCGGACTCAGAGTCAGATATATGCACTCGAATGTGGAGACGCTCGAGCGGATAGAGATCATCAGGGACCTACGGTTAGGTGTCTTCGACGTACTCGTTGGCATAAATCTGCTCAGGGAGGGCTTGGACCTACCTGAAGTATCGATGGTGGCAATCCTCGATGCGGATAAGGAAGGGTTCCTCAGAAGCGAGACAAGTCTGATTCAGACGATCGGTAGGGCAGCGCGGAACGTCAATGGCGAGGTCATTCTCTACGCTGACAAAGTCACTCCATCTATGAAGAAGGCGATTTCGGAGACAGAGAGGAGGAGACAACTTCAGGCGGAATACAACCGTGAGAACGGAATTTCCCCTCAAACGGTGCGAAAGGCGGTCACTGACATACTGGCCCAGCTGCGACCCGACGACAAGAGTCGGAGAGGTGGTATGTCCAAAACGGCAGTGGCAGCCCGAGAGGCGGACTTAGTTCACCTTGGATCAAGTGAGTTGCGGGGTCTGATTCAGACCCTTGAGGTGGAGATGCATCAAGCATCAGCTGATCTCAGGTTCGAGACCGCTGCCCGACTACGGGATGAGATAAAGGATTTGAACAAGATGATCTCTGGCCTCTCGTGAATATGCATTTAGGTATAACGGCATGACAAGGCTGATTCGACTCGACAGAATTCATGAAGAACCGCTAAATCGGTCCCAGGGGGCTGATGACGCCCACCCCATGAGGAAGGTTACGCAGCAGATAGTGGAGTCCGAGACTGGATGGAGTCCTGAGAGGGCTGCCAAGGTCAAAGAACTCTTCGATGGGCTTGCGTCTGAGTGGAAGACAAGAGCAACTCCAGAGAGATTGGTCCCGCTACTCGATGCCCTCGACCGTGGGGGCCTAGATGGTGCTGAGATCTGTTGCGAGGTAGGTTGCGGTTCTGGAGTAGCATCTCCGATACTTGCTGACAGATTCTCGCAGTTGATCTGCTTTGACCTCTCTATGAACATGCTCAGGTTCGGACCTGAGACCCTTAGCAGGGCAGTCGCTGACGCTTCGAGTCTTCCATTGGCAGACTCATCAGTTGACGTTTTAGTAGTGGTCAATATGTTTCTGTTTCCAGGCGAATACGCAAGAGTCCTTAGAAGAGGGGGAAAGTTACTGTGGGCCAGCAGTGACGGTGACAGGACGCCGATCTACTTGCCAATAGAGGACGTCGCGGCGAGTCTTGGTGATGGATTCGAGTGTATGGGCGCAGACGCTGGGCCAGGATGCTGGTTGGTCGGGAAGAAGCTCTAAGGACGGATTTCCACAGCAGATTTGGCTAAATGTAGCGTTGGCAAGAGCCACTCGAGGCATGGGACTTGTAGGCAGCAACTGACAGCTGACAGGGAGCACCCTGCGTTTCGAGTGCGAGTTAGACGGCACAATCGGGCGGCACCAAGTTGGGAGCACAGACTGGTTAGGGTGGTGAGATGACGGGCTACTTCAGGCGTTTCGAAAGCAGAGTCCGACTTTTCGACTTGCTCTGCATCGGTAGCATCCTGTTCGGCTATCTCTGGTCGGTGATAGCTTCCCTCTCTGTCGCTTATACCCTCGGTAGTCATCCCGTTGGGACGGAGGCGTTTGGTGGTACGACGCTTTCGATGATTACCGCAGGCGGTCTAGCAAGCATTCATAGAGTTTGGCTTCCAGTTGCTATCTTGGCACCGACGTTTGCTATTTTCAGGTTCTCACCAGCGTACTGGTGGGCTGGCCGCCGTTATGGACACTTCTTAATAGATTCAATGGCGTTGTCGAGTTCAAAGCGGACGGCACGAGCCGAGAGGGCTGAGAAGCTTTTCCGGAAGTGGGGTGGTTTGGCAGTCGTATTCGCTTACTTTCTTCCGATTCCGAATTCCGTCATCTTTGCCCTCGCTGGATGGTCCGGAATGAGTCTGGTCAGGTTCGTCGCCTACTCGCTAGTTGACTCGGCACTGTATGCGGGACTCATGGTTGGCCTCGGTTATGAACTGGGTGCCTCCGCAGTCCACATCGCGCATTGGATCACACTGTATGTAGAAGTTCTTGTCGTAGTTGTGGTATTAGCGTTGGCGGTAGCTGCGTACTTACGAAGACGGCGCCGCACCGCCAGGATTTTTGATCTGGAGGTTCCGTTTTTGGCCGGAGCCATTCCGAAAGCGGCAGATGAACCGGAGTTCTCTGACGTCTGGGGGGTCGCGCCAATTGATACGATCGAGAGTTTGTGGAGATCTGGTCCCGCGGACATTTTGAGGTCACCTTCTTTTGCGGCCAAGATTGTCATTGGCGGTTTCGACGACGGATCGGTCTGGTTATCCGAATTAAAGGCTTCAGCTGGGCGGTCATGGAGCATCAAGGATCTGGGAGATGTAGCGGATCCGGAGTCGTTGTTAGCCGAATTGTGGGAAGTGGGGCCAGTTACCCAGACTCTAACTGGCACATTTTTTTCGAGTCTACTGCACCATGGCATTCTCAAAGTGGATGAAACCGTCGGTGGCACTATGGGTCGACGGTTCGATATGGTAGAAGAGATTGCCAATCTTTCATTGGTGAGCTTGGCGACCCATTCGTCAGGATTGCCGCAACTTACACCGAAACTAATTTGGAAAGCACTTGGATCACCAAGAGATCCATTTGCTGGCGTTACCGCTGAGGAGTTGGCGACGGGCCTTTCCCGCCGGTCACTTTCGTTTCAGCAAGGGCGGAACTACCGATACTCTCAAGTCGGGTACGCTCTGCTGGGAATTTCAGTGTCAGAGCTTACGGGTCAGGACTACTTCACCTCACTTACCTCTCATCTATTTGACGTTTACAATATTGAGATTGCTGGTAGATCTAGTCGCGATCTGCTTGGAACAGAGATAATTGGACATAAGCGTGGAAGGCCGATCGAGTTCTGGAATGCCCCCGCGCTTGATGCTGCTGTAGGCGCGGCGATGAGTGCCCGTGAGATGCTCCACTGGGTCGAGGTCGGAGTTCGTGGCGACGCCGAAGTTAGGTCGGCTCAATTCCCATGGTTGAAATCGGCAGAGGGTGGCATAGATTCGGGGCTGGGTTGGTTGGGCACTTCACTGGGTCCCTTGGCGGACTTAAAGTTCCAGTCGGGAGATTTCGGCGGCTTTTCTGCCGCAGTCGTCGTATCTCCATCAACCGGACAAGGCGTTTTTGCCCTTTGCAACTCCTCTGGGAATGCAGTTGCTGAGGCACTGAATGGAATTTGCAGTGCGATTGTTACAGCTCAAGCGGTGCCGGGTATATCAAAGGTTGGCCGTACTGCTAATTGATAAGGGTCAGTGAATCTGTGTCGAGCTTGAAAATGAGACGATTCCGGAGTAGTTGAGGTGCGTTTCTATCTGGTCAGCTACGTCAAGCAGCAGGTCTTCAGAACCTGCAGTTCCGAAGATGAGTAGACCCACCGGAAGTCCGAATATTGCACCCATTGGTATTGTCATACTGGGATAGCCAGCTACGGCGGCGTATGAGTAACACTCTGGCACATACCGGTCGCCGAGGACTTGATCAATCAACCAGGCGGGTGCCATGGATGGTGCGACGATGGCGTCTAAGTCATGCCTCTGCAGTATGGAGTCAATCCCTTGTCGGGCGAGCATCCGGTTGCTCTCGAAACTGACCCGGTACTCATCAGATGAGATTCCAAGGCTTTGAAGCGCGGCCTCGAAGTGGTCCTGTCCGTAGAAAAGCATCTCATCTCTGTGGTTCGACCGGTTGAAGTCGACGATTGCCTTTATTGAGTCCGCATCGGGTGCCCCCCTGTCGGCAAGATAATTTTCAAGTGTGTCTGAAAGCTCAGAAATCAGCACTGTCATGCTGTCAGAGCTGGAGAGCTTCAGTTCGTATTCATCTGAGTCGTCGACTTCCGTTATGACGTGAAATCCACCGTTACGGAGTGTTGTGAGCGTTTCATTGTACAACCGCAAGTGGTTTGGACTGAAGTCAGAGGCAGCGCGAGCGAGCGCCCCAACTCTATGTGACCTTTTCGAGCGGATCGGCTGGATGCGATTGTGGTAGTCGATGGTGGAAGGATCTTCCATATCAAGACCCGAGATGACATCTAGGAGAAGCCTCGCATCGGACACAGACCTGGTTAGTGGTCCGACACTGTCTTGAGTCGAAGAGATGGGAATGACTCCTCGGCGTGAGACTCTACCCACGGTGGGCTTCATTCCGACAACTCCGCACACAGATGCAGGACAGTTGATCGAGCCGTCGGTCTCGCTTCCCAGCGCCAATGGGGATAGCATCGCAGCAACGGCCGCACCCGAACCGGAGGATGAGCCGCCGGGACTGCGATCGAGCGCGTGGGGATTCTTTGTCTGTCCACCTACGGCACTCCATCCACTGCTACTTCGGCTTCCACGCATGTTTGACCATTCGGATAGATTGGTCTTTCCGAGGATTATCGCGCCCGCGTCTCGAAGTCGCCTCGTGACTTCGGCATCCCTGCGAGGCCGAGGCATATTGCGGAATGCAAGTGAGCCCGCCGTGGTGTCGAGGTCCTCGGTATCTATGTTGTCCTTTAGAAGTATCGGAACACCAAGCAATCTGCCGAAGTCGGCCCGCTTGAGGTAGGCGGATTCAGCCTTCTTTGCCTCTTCGAGTGCTTTTTCCGAAAGCCGAAGTATCGAATTGATCGCCGGGCCAGCCCTGTCGACCGCTTCAATCCTCTCCATCAAAACTCGGAGCACCTCTACGGGCGATAGAGCCCTAGCTCGGAATGCTGATACGAGTTCGGTAGCCGACATAGAAGCGATGGGAAGGCTGGCTGGGTGAGGATCGTGTGATATCTCGAAACTATGGTTCAATTGGGTACGGATTCCTTCCGTTTAATATAACTTTTGTTGGTTCTCGCAGGCTAGGGCGCTACGTAAGCTGCTCGAAGTGGGTATGGTCATTTGAGCTATGCCTTCGGAATGAGTACCATGGCTTGCTGGCGTGATAGTGCGATCAACCTTCCGCTCTGATCCCAGGCCTCCCCATCCTCCTCGAAGAAGCCATTCAGTAAGGTCTCCGTCCGGAATCTCGTCAAGATCCACTCTCCATCAGGAATTGCCTTTATGTGGACTGTTAAATCGATAGTTGGAACCCAGCCAGTCTCTAGTACACCTAAAAGTGCCGGAGGAGCAGCATCTACTATGAGCGTCAGAGCGGAGGTGTCCATCGGTCGGCCATCGGTAAATCGCATCCAACATTGAACAAGAGCAGTTTTGGAAGGTTCCTTTGACTTGAGCCAATCACTTTCCGGTGCCTGTCTCAGTTCGATTCGGTCTGTGAAAGTTGATTCTGTCGCACCCTTAATCGTGGTCGGCCAGGGCATTGGTATGCATTCGTGCGGAGGAGGCATCTCCGGCATCACTGACGTGATCCTCGTTGGCCCAACTGCAGCAGCAAGCTCGCCATATGTTGCGATAGCAAGGAGACAGAGCTGGTCCTCCACGTACATTCGGCCTAGTAGATTCGTGATTGTCCTGCCGGACTTGACTAGTTCAACATTGATTCGAACGGGTCCGGGATTCGGCGACCTGAGGTAGTGGGCTGATATCGAAAGCGCGGTGTCCCGGTTGGAAGCTTCCCGAAAGGCAGCGCCCATGACACTAAGTAGGTAACCGCCATTTGGTTTCTTGCCAATGTTCCAGTTCTGGCTCAAGATTGCGAAGTACTCACCATTTTCGCCCGTTACCTTTGTATCGACATCGAAGATGAACTCTTGCGACTCCTCAGACGTCGTCAACTCGCTCATTTGCTGCATTCCTATTCATCGTCAATTCACTATGTTCTTTGGCTATGTTACGACAAATCAGGAAATCAGGTGGTCAGCTGGGCCACTGGTCTCACGTTGAAGCTTCTCGTTTCAAGCAGTAATTAATCGCCAGCAATCGGAATAGCTCCTTAGTAACTGAGCAGGTGCTATCGGGGCGATCAACCTTGTCGCTTCCACCTTAGTGTCACGTTTACTTGGAAAAATCGGTCAGACTTTTCGAGTCGCCTTCGCCTTTGCCGATGGAATGAGGAGTGGTCAAGGTCTTGTAGATCGGCCCAACTGAATTGAGCCAGATGAGCGTGTCATTTTTCCATGCCGTTGGGAAGACGTAAAGATGGACTGCTTGCAGGCGAGTCCCTTTGACCGATCAGCCCGGCCGCAGAGTCACCTTGCTTTTGCGAGGGATTGGTACATTATCTGTTTTTGTTGGATGCCAGGCGTGAAACGGTCCTAAGGAGCGGCTGGCTTGCCGGGGGGCCACGCAGTAACTTCGCAGATTCGTACCGTACTTGCATAGCAGTCAGAAGTTAGGTTCGCGGTCGCATGACTACTGATACGCAGCGAAAGTTCTGTGGGCCCCGTGGCCGGTCAAGGGACTTTAAATTTGACCGAAAGGTCGAGTTGGGGTCCTTGCGGGTTGCAGTCAAGACTTGATCAAGCCATTTCTTATGGTGTTTTCGGAATTGAGCCGTGGGTACCACCTGCTATTGGATAGCTGGAACTCCATGGGAAGGTGTGCACAAAGCGGTGGCGCCTGAGTTTCCTTTTTGGTTTGTTTATCAAGTATGGCGCATAATCTGATCGCGAACCCAAACTCGACAGGTGCATCTCAATTTTCCAAATTGACGGCTGCAAGCTTCTTCGAAGAGACCTGGAAGGTGTACTTTGGGGGGTAGGTAGTTTCGATTTCAAGCAGAGTTTGGTCGGCTTCCATCGACTTTCAAGTTCGGGTTTGTTACCAGCAGGGGCTCGTTGAAGGTTCATGAGCGCCAGACAGGTGGCGGCAAATGTCCAACTCCTCGTTTGGACACTAGAGTTCTTAGCTTGGACGAATCGGTGATTATCAGGGAGGCGAGATCCAAGGAGGAGATCCAGGACTTCGTCATGCTGGTGGCGGAGTACCTTAATTCCCTCCCTTTCGAACTCGACTTCCAGGATGTTGAAGGGGAACTTGCAAATCCAGAGCGTGAGTATTCGCGTAACAGTGGTGGAGTCGCACTTGTCGCATACGTTCAGTCCGCGCCAGTTGGCTGTATTGGACTTCGGCGACTTGAACTAGGTATTGGCGAGTTGAAGCGCATGTTTGTCGTCCCGGACTACCGGGGGGCCGGCATAGCCAAAGAACTATGTACCAGAGTGCTTGGCATTGCCCGGGAGGTGGGCTATGAAGCCGTGAAGCTCGACACAGTTGCTGAGATGATCGAAGCCATCTCTCTGTATGAGGGAATTGGTTTCGTTGCGACCGGTCGATATCGACTTAATCCCCTGCCCAGCGCGCGCTTCTTTGAAATCCGACTCTGAATCCAGCTGAAATCTGGCTACGTCATGAAAAATGTTGCTAGCCGCAATAGCGTCGATGAGGCCGTGTTGAAGTATCGCTAGGACTAATAATCAGAGCGAGTCTGAGTAGTTGGAGCACCACTGGATCTGTGGATGGGCCTCGGTTTTGAGAACTTTGGAGTTCACCGAACGGCATTAGCTCAACGTGAAAGTCCCACATTCTGAGCTCTAGAATCTGATTACTGCGTTACCTCCAATGGCAAGGGCCCCTTTTCGGGTCTTCACTTCCCCTGACATTTTCCAGACTTTAAGATGGGCCATCTCTTAGATGCATGGGCGTGCTCAGCTCCTTGGTGGAACAACTCAACTGTTCGGGTTTGTTTGAGCCTCCTTTAGCGTTGCTGCAGTGTGAACTTGATCAGACCCTCCTGATTTGCTGCCTGAAGTGTGGCATGTAACTCCAGGTCGTCGCGCAAGATCCTTTGCGAGCCCTTACGACGCACTGGAGCTCGATTTGACCGGAAAATGCAACAATGTATCTGTAGTGAAGTTGAACTATGATCTGGAGAATGACGCTAGACGGTGAATACGAGCCGAGCCCGGCACAGTGGGTTCGCGAGCAGGTCGAGACGTACGAGAGGTCGGGCGGCAAAGAGGCCAATACGCTTAGGGATACCGGCCTACCCATTGTGATAGTCACGACAGTCGGCAACAAGTCGGGAAAGGTTCGCAAGACACCTCTCATGCGTGTCGAGCATGGGGGGGAGTACGTTTTGGTCGCCTCGAAAGGGGGTGCTCCGGAGCACCCGTCGTGGTATCACAACTTGGTTGCAAATCCAGATAGGGTAGCAATCCAGGATGGCCCCGAGCCGTTCGATGTAAAGGTCAGGGAGTTGACTGGAGAGGAGAGGGAGCTTTGGTGGTCTAGGGCCGTAGCAGCCTTTCCGCCTTATGCTGAGTACGCCGAGCGGGCCTCGAGGTTGATACCCGTATTTCTAGCTAGTCGACGCTGAACCAAGCGAGGCATAACCTCTGGAAATTGTCTGGTTGGTCAATGTGGCTTTGGTTCGGGTCACCCACCTCTGATGGTGCTCATGAAAGTCAAACTTGACGATATTCACAGCCAGTACGAAACTTATCTTGCTCGTGCGTCGGGTCGTCTCTCCGTGCAGCCGTTTGGCAACCTCTTAAGGTGCGCAAGGTCTGACGAACCTTGGAATACCCATGGGGGTATAATGGTTTGTACTCTCGAGACTGAATGACCTGAAAGGCTGTATATGGCAACTGTGAACCTGAATCTTGCGAGTTTCGATGAGACCGTAAGCAGTAGTCCGATGCTCCTGGTTGACTTCTGGGCCGACTGGTGTGGTCCGTGCAAGATGTTTGCGCCCGTTTATGAGAAAGCTTCGGAGCTCCATCCTGACATTGTCTTTGGCAAGGTGGATACCGAGGCTCAGCAGGAGTTGGCCAGCGCTTTCCGGATCATGTCGATTCCCACCTTGATGGCCTTCAGAGACCAGATCCTTCTTTACTCGCAACCTGGTGCGCTTCCTGAAGCAGCGCTTGCGGACCTAATCAAGCAGATCAAGGCGCTCGACATGGACGACGTGCGAAGGAAGATTGCCGAGTCAGATCACGAGCACGCAGACTCTCACGAGGGGCATTCTCACTAGCTTCGCAGTGACGCCCTTCAGATAGGGCATAAATGGGGATTTGGAAGTTCCGATGCGAGTTCTATTCGACTGAGGTACCTACTTCCAAAGTTAGATCTCCTAGTCGGTGGATGGATGGGTCCTGTGCACTTTTATGCTGCGGAGCTGCCACGCTCTGGGTTTTGTGCTCGGAAGGCAGCTCGGGCGGCGACGCTCGGAAGAGACACTCCTATGTGGGCGAAGGAGATGTCGTTCATGTCGGTCTCCACTCATCCAGCCAAAGCATCACTGCGCCAAGACTGATCTGGTCTAAGAAGCTTCCCGAAGAATCCTCGGTCGACATAGTCGAGGGGGAGTCGGAATTTGCGTTTTTCTGACTCTTAGTTTCTGAAGCACGAACGGGTTCTGCTGGACCTGTGTCCTTAGTCATGCTCTGTGATCGAGAAGGATGGGTCGCCATATTCTGGTTTAGCTGTGTTTCTTTCTGTCTGGTTGCAGGTTAGATGGGAGCATGGGCGTAAGTGGAGCAGCTGCCCGGGTTGCTTCTTTTGCTTCTACGCCTGAATCGAACGAACTCCTTAAGGCACCCATGGTGTGTGTTTGACCAGCGGACCTAGATCACGACTATTTGCGCATTGCACTTTTGCCCTCCTGCACCACCTGCTCGCCGGGGTAGGTGGTGCAGGTTTCGTTCAGGTATTGGAGTACTGCTGTGCCAAATATGCAATGAGTGGACGCTCGAACTTTTGTAAAAGCTGCACTTGAAGATTTGGTCCGAATTTCTACCGCTCTAGGGCTGTGCCCACCGTATCGACTTGCTCGGTGCATCAACTCGACCTACAGGTTAAATGCTCCTTCTTGGGTGGTCGACCATTGTCCTTTGGGTGATACATGTTCTGAACAATCGGCATAAGTGACCAGTCTTTTGGCTAGTTAGCAGGGGCTGAAACTGTCGTATCTGCCTCGGGCTCGCCTCGTTCACAATCTTTTCACAGCCAAATCAAAATGGTTCACACACTGTTTACGGCGCCGCGCTCACACTCGATGTATGGCGGATTTGATAGCAGTTTTGAGCGTGGGCGCATTCGTTGCGGCCTTTCGCGGCCTCATATGGGCATTGGGGCGGATATGACCCTTTCACAAGCATTGCTTTTGGTGCTGTCTTTTGCAGTGATGGGGTACCTGGGAGTCGCACTGTTTAAGGCGGAATGGTTCTAGTGGGCTTCTTCTGGACAGTCGTTGCCCTAGTTGTTTTTCTAGGCCTTTCGTGGCGATTTCTCGGCGCTTATCTGGTCTCAATTTACGAAGGCCGGACCAAGTGGTTGGGCTTCGTTGAGCGCCCAATCTACAAACTGATCGGGGTCGACCCCGAGGTAGAGCAGTCATGGCAACGCTATGCAATATCGGTAGTGGCATACTCGGCCGTGGCAATTCTCTTCACTTATTTGATGCTTCGACTGCAGGGCAGCTTGCCGCTGAATCCGAACCACCTCGGAGCTGTATCTCCAGCACTGTCATGGAATACGGCGGTTTCGTTTGTCACGAACACCAACTGGCAGGCCTACGCCGGCGAAACCACAATGTCCTACCTCTCCCAGATGGCAGTCCTAGCTGTTCAGAACTTCACCAGTGCTTCTGTGGGAATCGCAGTAGCTGTGGCACTCATACGCGGATTTTCACGAAAAAACTCCACCACCATCGGAAATTTCTGGGTAGACCTTGTCCGGGGAGTCATCTATCTCCTCCTGCCGATAGCGCTCGTCGCGAGTGTGATCTTCATGGCTCAAGGTGCGGTTCAGACTTTGGGAGGAGCTGTCCATGTGCACGACGTTCTCAATGGATTCAAGCAGATCATTCCCCGTGGGCCGGTTGCCTCGCAGGAAGTCATCAAGCAGCTTGGAACGAACGGCGGTGGATTCTTCAATGCCAATGGCGCCTCACCCTTCGAGAATCCAACTGGACTCACCAACTTTTTGTCGATCGGATTGCTGTTGGCGATACCAGTAGCGTTGACCTACACCTTTGGCAAAATGATTGGGAGTCTCCGCCAGGGAGTTACCATCCTTGCGGTTATGGCGGTCCTGTTCTTCTCTTGGGTAGGTATCGGAACAGTCGCCGAGCACCAGGCCAATCCCGCAGTGGCAAAGGCGGGACTGGTCCACCAAGCCAGTGGGAACATGGTCGGCAAGGAGGTCCGCTTTGGCGATACATCTTCGGCCCTCTACAACGTCGCATCGACGCAGACCTCGACCGGAAGTGTTGACTCCGCTAGTGACTCCTACACACCAATGGGGGGCTTCGCCCTGCTTACGGGGATGATGCTTGGAGAGATCTCGCCTGGGGGCGTAGGAAGCGGACTGTACACCATGCTGCTCTTTGCCATCATCACGGTCTTTATCGGCGGTCTGATGGTCGGCCGCACTCCTGAATATTTGGGCAAAAAGATCCAAGCGAAGGAGGTAAAACTCGCCGCCTTGGGCATATTGGTCATGCCGATCACGGTCCTCGTCTTGACTGGTATTGCCGTGGCAATTCACGCTGGACGCGTCGGGGTTGCCAACGGCGGTCCTCATGGGTTCTCCGAGATACTCTACGCCTTCACCTCCGCGGCGAATAATAACGGATCGGCGTTTGCTGGATTGTCCGTTAATACAACCTTCTACAACGTGACAACTGGCGTTGCAATGCTGGTGGGAAGGTTTGCGATCATCATTCCCGTTCTGGCTCTTTCTGGAGTACTTGCAGCCAAAGGCTTGGTGCCGGAATCTTCGGGAACCCTCCGTACGGATAAGGCGCTGTTTGCGGGACTCCTGGTCGGGGTGATCCTCATCGTCGGGGGCTTGACATTCTTTCCGGCGGTATCACTTGGTCCCGTCGTTGAGCAGCTATCTAATGGGAGGTTCTTCTAATGACTCTGAGCCAGGAACCAAGGACCGAGCCGCAAGGTTCAACCGGCGACAACGCTGGGGGAGCAAGAGGAGTAGCCCAAGGTAGGGGACTATTCGATCGAGAGATACTCCTGCAAGCCCTAAACGGATCTTTCAAAAAATTGGACCCACGCATTCAGGTGCGCAATCCGGTGATGTTCGTTGTGCTCATCGGGACGATTATCACATTTATAGAGTCGATTTCACACCCGTCGATCTTCTCTTGGAGCGTCACGGTCTGGCTCTTCCTGACCGTCATGTTCGCGAACTTTGCGGAGGCGGTCGCCGAAGGTAGGGGTAAGGCTCAAGCCGACGCCCTGAGACGCCTTAGGTCGGACACCGATGCCAGAATTGTCAAAGACGATGGAACTGAAGCTCGGATACAAGCGTCCCAGCTACGCCAAGGCGACTGTGTCGTATGTGAGGCCGGTGACGTCATACCTTCAGATGGAGAGATTATCGAAGGCGTTGCGTCGGTGGACGAATCCGCGATTACCGGTGAATCTGCACCGGTAATTCGAGAATCTGGCGGGGACAGATCAGCAGTCACGGGCGGCACAAAGGTCCTATCGGATCGAATTATGGTCAGGATTACGGCCGAACCGGGGCACACTTTCCTGGATCGCATGATCAAACTCGTCGAAGGTGCCAGTAGACAGAAGACTCCGAACGAAATCGCACTAACCATCTTGTTAGCGGCTCTAACTATTGTGTTTCTCCCTGTCGTAGTAGTCCTCGAGCCATTTGGACACTTTGCAGGCACATCCGTTTCAGTAGTGGTGTTGATCGCGCTCTTAGTCTGCCTTATCCCGACGACCATTGGCGCGCTTTTGTCTGCAATAGGGATAGCGGGAATGGACCGCCTGGTCCAACGCAACGTACTTGCAATGAGCGGCAGAGCAGTGGAGGCCGCCGGTGACGTCCAAACGCTGCTTTTAGACAAGACTGGCACAATCACCCTGGGAAACAGGATGGCTTCCAGCTTCTATCCGGTCCCGGGTCATACCGAGGCAGAGGTCGCCGACACAGCTCAACTGTCCTCGTTAGCAGACGAGACCCCAGAGGGCCGCTCGATTGTTGTGCTGGCAAAGGAACGATTCGATCTTCGGGGCCGCGAGGTGGGAGACGATCACGCCTTTGTCCCCTTCACGGCTCAGACCAGGATGTCGGGTCTGGATATCGATGGCCACAGGATCCGAAAAGGAGCATCCGACTCCGTCAAACGATGGGTGCAGGAACAGGGCGGATCGATTCCGAATGAACTAGACGAGATCGTAGCTCGGGTGTCCAGAGCCGGCTCGACGCCCTTAGTTGTAGCCGACGGACCGGAGATTATCGGCGTAATCGAGCTGAAGGACGTAGTCAAGCAGGGCATTCGGGAGAGATTCGACGACATGCGCGCTATGGGTATAAGGACAGTCATGATCACCGGGGACAATCCCCTCACTGCCGCAGCAATCGCACAAGAGGCAGGAGTAGACGACTTCCTAGCAGAGGCTACTCCTGAGGCGAAGATGGACCTTATCAAGGCGGAGCAGCAGGGTGGCAAGCTGGTGGCCATGACCGGAGATGGGACCAACGATGCACCAGCACTCGCACAAGCAGACGTTGGAGTCGCCATGAATACCGGCACCAACGCCGCTAAAGAGGCTGGCAACATGGTGGATCTTGACTCCAACCCCACGAAATTGATCGACATAGTCCAGATTGGAAAGGAGCTTCTAATCACCCGTGGTGCGCTGACCACCTTTTCCATTGCGAACGATGTCGCCAAGTACTTCGCCATCGTGCCCGCCCTGTTCGTTGCGAGTTACCCCCAGCTCAAGGTGTTGAATATTATGAAGCTCCACAGTCCTCAAAGTGCGGTGCTCTCCGCTGTAATTTTCAATGCATTAGTGATAATTGCCTTGATACCACTAGCTCTCAAGGGCGTGAAGTTCAGGCCCCAGGGTGCGACGTCAATCCTTAGACGAAATGTCCTGCTCTATGGGGTTGGCGGAGTGATCGTTCCATTCGTCTTCATCAAACTGATCGACTTGATCCTCACCGCCACGGGAGCCTTCTGATGCTTATTAATCTACGACGAGCGCTAGTTGCATCGCTTCTTTTCCTCGCCCTGCTGGGTTTCGGCTATCCGTTGGTCGAGGTAGGAATTGGACAGGCAGCATTCTCCGCTACCGCAAACGGGTCTCTTACGCCATATGGGTCGACACTGATCGGACAGAGGTGGCTCGGGCCAAGGTGGTTCCAAGGCAGACCGGACTCCGACAACCCCATGGCCAGCGGCGGAAGTAACCTCGGCCCACGATCCGAACAACTAGTAAAGAGCACAAAATCCCAGATCACTGCATTAGAGAAGATGGGCATCGCTCCGACATCAGACCTAGTCACGTCGTCAGGTAGTGGAGTTGATCCAGACATCAGCCCAAGGTCCGCCTTTGCCCAGGTCGATGCTGTTGCCAAGGCGCGTGGACTTGCTCCCGCTACGGTCAGGGCCCTAGTCGTGAGCCAGATCCACCTAGCACAGTTTGGTTTTTTGGGCTCTAGCTACGTAAATGTTTTGACCCTCAACATCTCGCTCTCGAGGCTCCAATGATGGTAGGCGAATTGAAGGTGGCCTCGATTGTAGAAGTTGTGAACCATGCAGTTGGCAGTGGTCTTCCATGGCCATAGAGCCCGTAGAGGCGGAGCGGGACGCTGCAAACACCCCCGACCATGAAAGGGCCAAGGCGAATTGGACCATACGTACCAGACCAGACCCTGGCGAAGATAACCCCGATGCAGTAGCCCCCGCCGGCCAGTTTCGAATCTATTTGGGTGCTGCAGCCGGGGTGGGCAAGACCTTTGCGATGCTTGGTGAGGGTCACAGGCGCCTTGGTCGAGGTACAGATGTAGTCGCCGCATACGTCGAAACTCACGGTAGGCCGGCTACGAAGGACGTAGCGAAGGGGTTAGAGCTGATACCGCGTCTAGTCGTCAACTACCGTGGCTCTCTCTTTGAGGAGATGGACCTGACCGCTGTGCTGGCTAGGCATCCCAAAGTCGCATTGGTAGACGAACTCGCACATACCAACGTTCCAGGTCCGGGTCGGAATGAGAAGAGGTGGCAGGATGTGCTGGTGCTTCTGGAGGCCGGAATTGACGTTATCACCACTGTCAACATTCAGCACCTAGAGAGCATCGCAGATGCAGTGGAGCAGATAACCGGAGTAGAAGTCAGAGAGAGGGTTCCTGACTGGGTAGTCCGGAGAGCTGACCAGATTGAGCTGGTCGACTCCTCACCCGAACAGTTAAGGCGTCGGATGTTACACGGCAACATCTATCCCCCACAGAAGGTTCCCCAAGCCCTCCAGAATTTCTTTAGGACCGATAATCTCATTGCTTTGCGTGAATTGGCGCTTCGATTTCTTGCCGACGAAACCGAAGAGGAGATGCTCGACCATCTCCAACGACACCACGCAAAAGCAGTCTGGGATACCGCCGAACGAATCATGGTAGCAGTAACGGCGGCGCCAGGGACGGATCAGATAATAAGGCGTGCGGCCAGGTTGGCGGCGAGATTCAAGGCACCAATCCACGTTGTTCACGTCGCAGACACCGACGGAGTTCCGGTTCGGGACTTTTTGACCCTTGAGGCTCTGAGAAAGGTTACTAGTAACGTGGGTGCGATCTGGACCGAGATTCCATCGACTGAACCCGCAACAGCTCTGATCAAATTTGCCCAAGAGAACCAAGTGACCCAGTTAGTGATTGGTTCGAGTCAACGAACACGTTGGCAGGAGATGACCAAAGGCGGCTCTATCGTTCGAAAGGTTATGAAACAGGCCGGTGAACAGGGAATCGACGTTCATATAATTGCACGGCGACATCCCGGCGACACCCCGGAGAGATCCGGGAGCGATCGAGCAACGCCCTAGTTGGCCAGTAGTCAACGGCCGAGGATAGCACTATCCGATTGGTTCTCGAATGGCTGAAAGCTCTTAGAAATCTGAGGCCAGACCAGCCCTGGCCTGTACTCCTGCAGGTTCATGCCATTTCGCAAGAAATCTTGCAAGAACGGATGGCGCTGTCTTGAAATGTGATGTCTGCTGGCACCCTGCTTGAGATTGATTGCGCCGGGGCCTTGGCAAAGTACTTTGTGATTCTGATCTTCGTGGGCCCACTCGTTGCTGAGTAGACCAGAACTACTGCTTGCTGAGTGACGCAGAGGCATTGTTAGGTGGTTTCATTTGTCTTCGGTGAGTCGATGTCTATCAACTGACGGGCTTTGTACTAGGCCGAAGCTAACCACCACATCTGTTAAGTCAGG
>JABEUN010000070.1 GCA_013044385.1 Acidimicrobiaceae bacterium | reverse complement strand
CTCGCGAAGCGTTCGGTCGAATCATGACTGATTTCCACGCACGGGCTGCTGTTCAACATGTCGCGTAAACCTATTCTTGACTTATAGGGGCATCAATGCAATGGCCGAGAGCTTCAACGGCCCCTACAAGACCGAGCTCTATCGCAATCCCGCCGTGCTGGCGACCGTCGGGGGCCACTGGAAGGGTCTGGACGATCTCGAGATCGCCACGTGTGCGTGGGTGTCGTGGTTCAACGACGAGCGCCTACACGACGAGCTGAACAACCGGACGCCGAGCGAGATCGAGACAGACTACGCTGCTACTTCTCAGGCTCACGCGGCCTGAGGGATCAAAGACAGAGAGTCTCCGGAATACCTGGAGGTCTTTGGTTCGCCATCTCCTCATCGTAGGTGGCGGTGTTTCTCTCGGCATTTACGTAGTTCACGTCCCTTCTTCACGATCTCGTCCTCACTAATTACTGAAGAGAAGGTGTCTACATCAAGGTTGACACAGAGGGCAGCCAGCTCTGAGCTGATTCTGTGGACACCGTAGGTACCGTTGGACTCTCTGTTGGACGTTATAAACCTGGCCGAAAGATCCCACCTACACTTCTCGGCCTCGCTCATGAACTCTATGGCGAACATCCTTCTGGATGCTCCCAAGATGACATCGGCTCCGCCAACGGCGTAGATGGGCTGAATAGGTGTCTATTTTCGTCGGGACATCTCACTGCTCTTTGGCTCTTTCGGACCCGACTTTCGCAAGACGGAGGTAAGTCACGATAGGGGTGATACTCACGCTTCCCCCGTTTTCACGACAACCCGACCAAGGACTAGACCACTAAGCGACATAGATAACGGGATACCACATCAATTCATCGTCCCAACAAATACCACTTGATCAGGAGATGTCCCGAATATCGAAAGTATCGCCAGGCCGCAGATCGCCAGTGCGGGATATCCCTAGACAAAAAGACCCACTGCCTGTTGTCCTAAGTCAGATAATCCCTAACGAGGCAAGTGCCTCCGCTAATTGCTCCACTGCCGCTGCCGGATCCATTTTGGTCGTATCCAATCTAACTTCGGGATTCTCAGGCACTTCGTAACGGGAGTCAATACCCGTGAAGTGAGGTAGCTGACCAGCACGAGCCTTCCTGTAGAGGCCTTTCGGGTCACGCGACTCGGCGACCTCGAGAGGCACGTCGACATACACCTCGACGAACTTGCCCTCTGGCAAAAGGCTGCGCGCCATATTCCGTTCCGCCTGGAACGGCGAGATGAACGATACGACGACGACCAGCCCGGCATCAGACATGAGGCGTGCCACTTCAGCAACTCTTCTAATATTCTCGACACGATCTGCATCTGTGAATCCGAGATCCTTGTTGAGACCGTGTCGGACATTATCTCCGTCGAGAATGTAGGTATGAACTCCTTGAGAGTACAGTTTCCGCTCAAGAAGGTTTGCTATCGTAGACTTGCCTGCTCCGGAGAGTCCCGTCATCCAGACCACTCCGGATCCATGTCCCATTAGTTGAGATCTGGAAGCATTGGAGACCTCAAACTGCTGCCAATGGATATTGTCAGCTCGACGGAGTCCAAACTCAATCATTCCAGCGGCCACGGTCTCAAAGGTCAGCCTGTCGATAACGATGAATCCACCGGTGTCCCGACACACACTGTATGGATCGAACGCAATCGGACTCTCTACTGCGATATGGCAGACACCGATCGAATTGAGAGTGAGGGTACGAGCTGCTAGGTGCTCCAGCGTGTTAATATTCGTAACGTATCGGGGTGGCTCGAATGAGATCGTTACGGTCTTTGAGCCCAACTTCATCAGGTACGGACGACCAGGAAGCATCTCGTTCTCGGACATCCACACAAGCTGCGCTTGAATCCTGTCAGTGACTAGTAGTGGCTCACTCTCAGCTGCGAGTACGTCTCCCCTGCTGACGTCAAGCTCTTCGTCGAAAGTGAGTGTGACTGCTTGGCCACTTACTCCCTCGGGAAGGTCTCCATCAGCGGTGACGATTCGCTTCACTGTGGCACCTCGTCCAGAAGGCTGTACAGAAACCCGATCGCCGGGCCTCACCCTACCTGCCACAATTGATCCAGAAAATCCCCTGAAATCAGATGAGGACCTGTTGACCCATTGAACCGGCATTCTGAACGGAAGATCGGCTGACTCATTGGTAACTTCGACGGTCTCAAGATATTCGAGCAGCGATGGGCCACCGTACCACGGAGTACGTTCACTACGTTGCACAAGATTTTCACCCAACAGTGCAGAAACCGGAATGTAATGGACCTCTTCAAGGCCAATCTCTTCCGCAAAGGTTTGGTAGCTATCCTTGATCGACTCAAATACTTCCTCGGAATAGTCGGTCAAGTCGAACTTGTTTACGACCAGAACCACCCGCTTAATGCCAAGTAGCCTGACTATATAGCTATGCCTCCGGGTCTGGGTGAGTACTCCCTTGGTGGCATCTAGAAGAATCAATGCGAGATCTGCAGTCGATGCCCCAGTAACCATGTTCCTGGTGTACTGCTCATGACCAGGTGTGTCTGCAACAATAAACATTCTTCGCTTGGTAGAAAAGTACCGATAGGCAACATCTATCGTGATCCCTTGCTCCCGCTCAGCGCTGAGTCCATCCACAAGCAGAGCGAAGTCAATCGAGTCTCCTTGGGTCCCAAAGCGCTTGGAATCTGCTTCCAACTGTTCGAGCGTATCTTCGTATACGAGTTGCGTCTCATATAACAGCCGGCCAATTAGGGTAGATTTGCCGTCGTCAACGCTTCCACAGGTAATAAACCTGAGCAGGTCTTTATCGGAATGATCGTTGGTACCAGTTTCCCGATTACGACGGTATGCAAGTGTCGACTCATCCATGACAGCGTCCAGTCGAATCAGAAGTATCCATCTTGTCGTTTCCGTTCCATCGATCCTGAACTGTCATGATCAATTACCCTGCCTTGCCTTTCCGAAGTTGACGCACTCAAAAGTTCTTCGACTATCTCATCAATGGACATCGCCTCGGACTGCACTGCGCCGGTCAGCGGATAACACCCCAAGGTTCGAAAGCGCACGGAAAGCATCTCGGGTACTTCGCCAGGCTCCAAGGGGAAGCGATCATCGTCAACCATGATCAGTACCCCATCCCGATTCACCACAGGTCTTGGCGCCGCCAGATACAGCGGAACGATTTCGATGCCTTCCAACTTTATGTACTGCCAAACGTCAAGTTCCGTCCAATTGGACAAGGGGAATACTCTGAGACTCTGCCCGGGTGCCAGTTTGCCGTTGTATAGCTTCCAGAGCTCAGGGCGTTGCGCCTTAGGATCCCACCTCTGTGCGGTCGAACGTACCGAAAAGATACGCTCCTTGGCTCTCGACTTCTCCTCGTCGCGCCTTGCCCCACCAAAGGCGAGATCGAATTTTCCAATTTGCAGAGCCTGCTTGAGGCCCTCGGTTTTCCATAGGTCGGTATGCATGGCAGAACCATGGTCAAAAGGGTTGATATTGTTGTCTATGCAGTACTGATTCCGATGGACCCGCAGTTCCATTCCGGTCTTTTCAGGGATGGCATCCCTGAAGGTGTACATCTCCTTGAACTTCCATGTGGTATCCACGTGCAGTAGGGGAAACGGGGGCTTGGCGGGGTAAAAAGCCTTCTGCGCCAGATGCAACAGCGCCGATGAGTCCTTGCCAATTGAATACAGCATCACTGGACGCTCGGCCTCTGCCACCGCCTCACGGATGATATGAATACTCTCTGCCTCGAGGCGCTGCAAATGGGTAAGGTTATCCGTCACTTAAAGTATCCAATCGAGATAGCGCGGCAAATATCGGATCACGAAGCTCCATACGGCAAATAACCAGATCAGGGAGGTATGGATCAGTACGATTATAGATCAGCTGACTTCCGTCCAGTCTCGAAGCGTGCAAACCCGCAGCCAGCGCAACACCTACCGGCGCTGCAGAATCCCACTCATACTGTCCGCCAGAATGGATATATGCATCAGCCTTCGAGCTGACAACCTCCATAGCTTTTGCACCCGCCGAACCCATTGGAACGATCTCTGCATTCAGGGAATGCGCTAGTTCATTGAGCCATGCCGGCGGCCGACTAGCACTTGCAAGAATTTTGAGATCAGATCTTGACCCCTTGGCAACTCGACCGACGTTGCGAGAATTGAATATCCTGTTCTGAGCTGGAAGTGCCACGACACCGAGACTGATCCATCCGTCTGGAACTTCATCCGAACATTCCCAAAGCGCAATGTGCACTGCCCAATCGTCACGCTCATACATAGAGAACTCTCTAGTTCCATCGAGTGGATCAACTATCCAGACCCGATGCGCGTCCAATCTGCCGAGGTCATCAGTGGCCTGCTCCTCGGAGAGGATGTGGTCGTCTGGCCTTTCCAATCTCAACATTTCTGTAATCAGCTTCTCAGACTCGCTATCACCTCGGTCACCGACATCCCGTCCCGACAATCCATCGCTTTTGCACTGTTCACGAATCTGCAAAAGAAGCGACGCAGCAGAGGATGCCACTCTTTCGGCTAACAACCAATCTTCCTCGCCGGCCAAAGAAACTCCCTCTTATATTCCTGTTCGGTTTCAAGCTCACAGCTTGAACCAGACCAATTCACGGGCTGCCCGTGAATTACCGAACAGCATCGACTCACAATTGAAACAAAACCAGATCAAGTCAGACTGTTATTTCCGCCCAAACCAGAAACCGCTAGGCGGAATCCTCTGATTCAGTACGTTCACCAAATCCAAACGCCATTGGTGCGAGTGATGCGACCGCAAATGACACACCGATGAGGACTGTCAAGAACGAGTCGCTAAGACTAAATCGATTCACAAGCACAAAGGAAGGAGACAGAACCCGAAGGAACGGCGTGACAAATATGCCGACAGCGAGTCCTGCAACTGATCCGATGACTCCGATTGTCGTCACGCGGAGCAATGAGTAAAAGTCGACCTGAGAATCGGGAAGATGATCGCCCCTTTGAAGGACGTCCTTTGTCACGGACTGTGCCAGATGCAATGCAGCAAGAATCAGCAACAGCACAGATGCGAAACTCAAAGTTCGCTTCAGCGCCTGAGCAGGGCCGAGCTGTGGTGCAATCAGAGCTGCATGAGTAAGGACGGAGAAATCGGCTTGAGCTGGATTTGCTATGCCATGTTGCGCAAGCAGCACTGCCGTCGCCTGTTGTGCTGCCTGTTCTGCAAGAGCGGGCGTCTTGGAGTGTGCCAGAATCAAATTGATAGGTTCGCCTTGTCCGGGCAGCACAGTCGACCACATCGTAGTCTCTGGTATGATCACGCGATTATCCAGATCGTCTCCGCCTGAAAAACCCCGGCTGGCCAGCACCCCAACTACACGAAACTGAGATCGGCCGATGATCATGGTCTGACCCAGTGGATCAACTGAACCGAATAATTCGCTGACCACAGTTGAACCAATTATCGCTACCGGGGCCGACTCCGCAACATCTTGGGTAGAGATAAAACGTCCGGAACCGACCATAAAATCTGCCGCTGACGCGTAGCCACTAGTTGTACCAACAATATTTGTTACGGCCGTACGTGCAGCATACTGTACTAGTTTCCTTGCCGTTGTAACCGGAGCCACTGATATGGCCGCCGGCAGATAACCCGGATTACTCAGTGCAGTCAAGTCTGTCATGGTCAGACTCTGGCTCGAGATGCCATAGTCAATCCCAGAAGATGAGACAGGTACTGGCGAAATGACGATAGAGTCCGGGCTCAAGCCTGCCGTCGGTTGACTTATATCTGAAGAGACATTACGAGAGGCTGTAAATGCCAGCGATACCATTGCTACAGCGACGGCGACGAACACCGTATCGACTACCAGTCGGGTCATCCGTCCGCCCTTGGAGGAGAGTTGGGCGCTCTTAGGTAGGGGTGTCGAACTACCGGACTCCGAAGATTCGGATTCGATCAAGGCAACCCTGCCTGCGCAAATCCCTGATTTGCCACTAACAGGACCTGTTCGCCGGCCCTAAGTCCGGACTTAACCTGTACCAAGCTCGCACCCTGAGCACCAATAGTGATAGCGGTCGGAACTGCAGCGTTGTTGTACCAGACATCAACGTGGGCAGTGCCGCCAAGCAGATATACGGCAGAAACCGGCACCGAGAGTGCATTAGCAACTTGTGAAACCGCCACAGTCACATTGACGCTGAGGCCAGGGGTGAGCTGGCTACTGGGGGACGTAGGTACGAACGTCGCATAATAAGAGGAAACCCCAGCAACCATGACAGGATTCGAGGAGACTGCAAGGATCTTCCCTGCTATCTCCAGCCCATTGAGGGTCGATCCGGTGACCGTAGCGGCGAGGCCCGGTGAAACCAACGAGAGATCGTTGGACGGAAACGAGAATCCAACTACAAGCTGACCTGGGGTGCCAATAACGAATAGAGGAGATGCATTACCTCCGCCTCCATTAGTCAACCCGGCTACAGGCGTATTTGTGCCCGGCAACGATTGACCCGCAGTCGGGCTTCCAGACACGGACTGACCGACCTGTCCATTGATTGCCAAAACAGTCCCAGCTATCGGCGCAGCTAGGGTCAGGTTGGCGAGCCTGTCTTGTGCCGCCTGAAGGCCAGCTTGTGCTGAAGATACCGCCGACTGAGCGGCGGAAACCTGTGACGGGTTCGACGTCTGAGCCGCCGCTAGGTTCGACTTGGCGGAGTTGACCTGGCCCTGGGCCTGATCAATGCGAAGCACGCCTGCAGAAGCATCAGTCTGAGCACGTGCCTGATCGGTGGCGAGTTGGTGCTGCTGGGCGGTGAGTTGGCTCTGATATGACTGGCACAGCGCAGTCGTACCGGTCGTCGCATTCGAGCAGTTGGCATTATCGAAGTTCGTCTGAGCAGTCTGAACCGCTGCCTGATCAGAGACGATGTTCTGCGCATCGGTCGCATTTGTAGTCTGGACGCTTGAGGTGGTGTCAGTTAGAACCTGTTCAGCGTTGGTAAGAGCGGTCTGGAGCAGAGACTGCTGGCTGGCCGTCAACGGATTCTCAACCGCGCCCAGACTTGCCTGGGCGGACGCGAGGTTCGCTTCGGCCTGCGAAACAGCACTCTGTGCGGACGCACTGTCCAGCGTTGCCAAAGGAGCTCCCTGAGAGACAGACTGTCCAACTGTGACGTCGATCTGCGCAAGGCGACCAGAGTATGGGAAATTGACGTAGGTCTCAGAGGCCGGAACAACGGTCCCAGTTGCAGCCACCACGACTGGGAAGCTATTGATAGACGCCGTGGCTAGCTGGGGTTGGATCGACGAGACGTTGGTAGCCGGCAGTACAAGCCTGACCCCAAAGGCTATTGCACCCACAACCAGTCCAACGGCCACAATGATGACGAATATCCTTGCGGCCTTAGTGGACATTTGATGACTCCATTAGACTAAGGGGGATCCCAACGATCGAGATCCTGGTTGGGAGGTCACGTAACGTGTGTAGACGGTTGACTTCGAACACCTATCTTGCAAACTCCCCTACATACAGCTGACCTAATTGGACTTGGGACAGCGCTAAGTAACCCTAACGACAACCGTCGCCATGAACACATACGCCCTTGAATGCTCTCCAATTTACGCCAACATTACGAACAGTGTCAACAGCTAGGTTGGGCCAAGAGGCCGGTTGAACTGAGTCAGAGCCCCGCCTAGCAGGCAGCGTTCGTCGATTCATACCACTTCCCACGATCATACCTCCTGGTTCGATTAACGCTCTTGAAGCAAATGAAGCCGCGTTCCGGGTCTATTTAGGACAAATCGAACTGCTCAACTAAGTGAATTCCGGGGCTCTTATTGCAGGCCAAGATGGTCAAATAGCACACACGTGTCTCTTAGTCCGCCACGCAACATTCTTCAGGGAGGCAGATGTCAGTTGAATTCCAAATCAAACGGGACCTTTGCAAGGCCAGCAGAAAACAGTCGATTGACCCCTTAGAAGCCGCTGCTCTGATAGATAGGAAAAACGATCAAGGTACGTCACTTCCGGGTGGCAGCCTTCTGAAACGGTCCCACCACTCTCCGAAGCGATCCTTCAGACCTAACTCGAATCTCCTCCGCAAAGGTGACCATGGTCACCTGCAGCGCCTCGAAAGTGCAAAGATCTGTGACTTAGAGCACCATTTCTGGAATCATTCGCCACGCATTCGGGTGACTCCTGTAGAAAGGACTGATTGCTCTTGAATTCGTCCAAGTGATTATGTAAGGCTATCTTGCCAGCTAGTTCGCCAGATCTGCCTAGAGTCCGGGGGCTGGAACTGCAGTCGGACACCCCATCAATGCGGTTCGCGACCATGGAGCGTGACCGCCGATCGTGAGAAGCCTCTTGATATCGGCACAATCAAATGCTATCTTTAGCAAATTGGAAAGACGAAGTTTAAATCGTTGGCTGGGGAGTTCATGTACCTGCATGTCTCTTTGGTACATCTAAGGAAGGTATAGCCGTGATAAAACGAATTCTAAGCTCTGCCGCCGCCGCGGCACTGCTTTCAGCTACTGCTGCGGTGGTGCTCCCGGCTGCAGCAAGTGCTGGCACGCCTAACAGCAGTTACGTGCCGGTAGGACTAAACATCGGAAATCTAGAAAACACCGTGCCACCGATCATCGTGCCGAGCGGGTCGCATGCGACCCAGTTTGAGCAGACGGTGACGGACGCGGCTGGTAACTTCTGGACCGATTCCACCAACACGGGACTACTAGTCGAGATGTCCGCTGCATCACCGCACTCTGCGGTCGGCGTCATCAGTCTGGCATCGGCAATACACGGCGCCACCGGTGGGTTCTATGACATGGCCGCAGTCGGCAATCACCTATTCGTCGCACAGGTTGGTTCACAGTCCTGCCCGATCGTCGAGGTCAACGTTGATCCGAGCAACCTCACCTACGTGGGCCCCACCTCGCCCTACCAGATGACACTCAAGAATAAGCCGATGTGTGTCCAGGCCCCAATTTCCAACGACTTCGGACAGGCGAACTCTTTCAACCTTGTCGCGTCAAACGGGACTCTGTACTTCACGGAGAGCAACAACGCCAGCAATTTCCAAGGAGCGTCTTCCACTCTTTGGGAGGTCAGCTTGGGCGCTACAAATCCAGTGGCAGTGGCGTACCCGCTTTCCGTACGAATCAGCCAGGAAATGACAATCTTTCAAGGTGACCTGCTGGTCAAAGGGACTGCAAACCAGATCTATGAGTTTCCGGTTTCCAGTTTGTCCACTAGTCAAGTCAACTCTCCGACAATTACATACTCACTTCCGGTTGTGTCCAACGGTGCTTACAACTTCGCCGACCTAACCGGTGTTCCGGCAGACAGTAGCCACGGTGCCCAGCTCTGGTTCCTCCGTAAGTCAGTTGGAACGACTAATCAGATTGGCGTAGTTCCACTCACCCAAAATAGCGAAGGGCCAAATCAGGGTTACTACCTCACTATCTCCAACGCTCAGCCGCCTAGCCAGGAAGGCCTCATCCTCGATCCCAACACGGGCAACCTTTGGATGGTGTCCGGAGACGTAAACGGTTCGGCTGGGACAAACTGGCAGTTCGGATACTTCAACCCCGACACCTACTACAACAAGGCTTCTACCACGGTCGGCGTATCGCTTCCAATGATCACACTGAACCTCGTAAGCACGCCAACACCGCAGGTACTGAGCGCCGATGACTTCGCTCTAGTAAACGGAGCCCCAACCTATTTCGGTAATACGCCGCCAGTCAACGCGTTGACCAAGACGGATAATGTTGGTGGTACGGTTCAGGCAAACCAGAGCTTCAACTACACCATTTCACCGAGTATCAGTACATCATCTCCGGCTGATGGTTATGGGCTCTACACACTCACCGATCCGATGCCAACGGGCATAACTGCAACCGCAGTTCTACCGACGGCGCCTACAGGTACCCAGCTTCCATGGAACTGCAATCTGGCACCTGGAACATCACCGGCGGGTGGATCTGGAACGGTCACTTGCACCGTTGACGAGATCGGAGCCTCATTGGCACCTGGGTTTGCATTCCCGACAATATCCATCAGTGCATTTACGACTGGGCCGATCGGGACTGCAATCACCAACACCGCCACCCTCACGAATACGGTCCAATACGGCGAAAGTGGTCCGATAGTTGTCGCTCCCCCTGTCACTGCATCTGACAACATCGTCCCGGTAGCGGCTCCGGTAACGCAACCATCGTCGTCTCCGACAGTCACTCTGGTCAAGACCGCAGCACAGCCGATCGTTGCACCGGGTGGAACCGATACATTCTCGATCTCGGGAACCTTCACCGGTACTATCAGGAGCACGGCAACTGTGACGGACGCACTCCCTGCTGGACTTATCCTTGATGGAACTCCTTCCATAGTCTCAAGCTCGTTCCAGTCGGCTTCCTGTGTCGGTGCATCAAACACAGTGACCTGTACCTTGGTCCCGGCCGTAGGTGGAATCTCGAATCCCTCGATCGGTACCGTTACAGTTCCTGTGTTAGTGTCCACGACCGCGACAGGTTCGATCACCAACACTGCGACAGTGAGTGACACGGGTGATGGAATCCCGCCGGTGAGCGCCCAAGCAACGATCTCGGTCACGCCTCCGGCTGCTGCAGCATCCTCTGCGAGTTCCGCTTCGCCGACAACCACCGCACCGTCGACCACCGCACCGTCGACCTCTACCGTCACGGTTCCGTCTACACACACCGGCAGGCCATGGAGTTCCGTGTTCTACTGGTGGCTGGTATCGGCAGCAGGCATCTTCGGAATCTCGCTGCTAGTTCCACGTCGACGCAGGCTCGGCGAACATAAGTCCAACGGCTGATCACAAGTAAAGCACTGACTTCGGCAGTAACGTCGGCGTCACTCGAAGGGGTACCCGCAGTGGTACCCCTTCTGCTTTTCCCGTCACATCACGCTGACCAGACCTCGAACGAGTGAATTATTCACCTCCTTGACTCCTACATGTCCTGGGCAGGCGGCGCCAAATGAGCCAAGAAGGATATCCCCCACTGTGACATTTAGGACGGTCAAAGTCGCATGAAGAGTCTGGCCAGAAGGCAAGTGGCGAAGCAGATCTCGCGACCTACTGGGAAGTTGAATGATCCAGCATTACAGATCAAGTCTTCCCGTGGAGCATTGAACTAGGTGAAGCACCTCTCGGGCCGATCCTCGAACTCAAGGTAGAGCATTACCAATCCCGTGTACCAGCAGATTCACAAAACTATTTTGGAATCCGGCTCGGTCTTGGCTGGCCACCGGTCACAGATTGGACCCCAAGCCCATAACCAGCGGCGAACTCTCCGACGGCTGTCCTTGGTAGAGCGGATCTAGTCGCACCAACCGTTTGGTATCCATCTGTTGAACCATCAAAAATTCGGTTCGACTGATTATGTAAACATGGCACTTGACTCACTTCTGTACGAAGTCGACGTTGGCGAGTGGTCTCCAAGCAGCCGTAGGGGGTCATTGACGCCTCTAGAAGGACCGACCGGCGGCATAGGCGAATCAGAGTGAGGAGATCCGGAGATGCAGCGTATTTCGGCGACTTTCGACCTTATTGCCTAGTCTATTACCTAGTCTCACCGTGACTCCGGAGACGACTTCCTTCGTCCGCCACTTCGCGCGCTTTGCATGGACGCGCCAAAGCACACACTCTGCACTCTGCTCAAATGAGCATCGGCAACCGTGCAGATCTATTCCTCTAGGACAAGGCGAAGGAGTTCGCATCGAAAAACATTCGCCACGGCATTGAAGATCGACAGGACGGTCGCGCAACTTAGCGTCTAGAGATGTCGCAACTGAAGAAAGGTGCAGGGTTATACCTCTACCAAACCATCGGTACCCAGGTTGCGCTGCGGTAGCTACTGCCCAATTGCCGTGCACTCAATTGATCGGTACAGCAGACGCACCCTACTGATTGTGGCATCGCCGAATGCTCAGTCGCGTTTCGGTCCGGAAGTCAGCGAAACTACGGCCGACTTCAGACTGAATTTCATGCGCAAAGCGAAATCTGGAATATCAATCCTCCAATGCCATCTTTCTGTTGCACATTCTCACACGCGCCTGACTCGCTATCGAATTACCCATCCGAACCGCCAAGGAGTCGGAAATGCTCGAAACAACCGGGTTGATTTCAACCGCTCCAACCCACCCATATTGAATAGCTACCCAGAGTTCGCAAGTTGTTCGAGCTGCCTACAGCAAAACTGTTCTAGGCAATACTAGAGACTCATCATATGACTAGAATATCAACAAGGCTCATTGGGCCGACTATGAATCGGAGGGGGAGAGATGGAGAGCTCACAGAAGCACTGGAATCCGGCAGTGGAGACGATGTCACGAGACAAGCTGCGAGATCTGCAAAGTGAGCGTCTGATCCAGCAGGTGCAAAGGGTCTATGAAAATTCGCCGTTTTTCCGTGAGTTTTACGATGCTGCAAAAGTTAAGCCCTCCGATATACGTTCTATAGACGACATTTCCAAACTCCCGATCATGGGGAAAGATGACCTCCGAGATTTCAGGGCCAAGTCTGGTGACCCGTTCTGCGGTACTCTATGTGTGCCAGTTGCCGACCTAATCAAGATCCACAAAAGCACCGGAACTTCAGGCACCCCGAACACCTTCGGCTTAAATCAAGCAGACTGGGATCAGGCAACTGAGAATTTCGCCAGGATGCTATGGAGAACCGGAATTCGCCCAGGTTTTAGAACGAATAACTGGCTAGAGGCCGCTATGACTTGGCACGGTTACTCTATGACTGCTTGGGGAGCTCGCAAGATTGGTGCAACAGTCTTTACTCTCGAGCCTGACAACCGCTCCGTAGTGCAGACGAATCTAGAACTACTTGCCGGAGCCGACCTGAACGCGATCTTCATCTACCACCCGGAGATTGAGGTGGGATATATTCGCCAAAAGCAGATCAAGCCCAAGGAGATCCACCCCAACTTGCAGTTCATCTACTCGGCCTTCCTGTGCACTGATGCAAGACGAAGGATTCTCGAGGAGGCTTGGCAGGTCCCTTACAAGAATATGGGAGCCTCAGGTGACCAGTATATTCCGTGCTCCGAGTGTGAATACTCCGCTCCGGCACACCATTACCTCGAGGATCAATTCTACGTCGAAACGGTGGATTCAGATTCGCTGGAACGCCTTCCGGACGGTGAAGAAGGTGAGTTGGTGCTCACGAATCTGTGGGCGGAGGCAAATCCCCTTCTGCGATACCGGATGGAGGATGTCGTACGAATCAATCGGGATCCTTGCGAATGTGGTAGCACGCATGCCCGTGTCACGTACCGGGGGAGATACGCCTGGTCGGTCAAGGTCAGGGACCGCAGGATATTCAGCGACGACGTCGAGAATGTTATCTGGTCAAAGCCAGAGACCGAGTTCGCCGCGTACCAGTTGGTGAAGTCAAAAACTCAGCCTCAAGAAGTCCTAAAGGTCAAGACAACAGTACTCGGTGAGAATCGTCCAGGATTGGAATCGGAACTTGCCGCCGAACTAAGTGAGTCCTTAGGCGTACCGGCCGAGGTAAAGATAGTTGATCTGACAGAAATCGCCGTGGGTACCGTGAAGTTCGTGCGTGTAACGACCGAAGAGTAGCCCACCTTCACCTAAGTAGTAATAATTCGATCCAGATCCCTAGGCGCGAGCCTAAATGGCCAAGGAGTGTTCGACATGAAATCTGGTATCAATCTTGGTGATCTGCTTGAGCGCGCCGTTGCTTTGGATCCAGACTCTATGGCTCTTCACTGTGGCGATCTGTCAGAGAGTTACGCTGAATTCTCCGGCAGGGTAGGAAGGCTCGCAGCGTCATTCGCGTCCTTTGGAGTCGGTTTTGGCGATCGTGTCTGCGTTCTTTCGCCAAATTGCCATCGGGTTGTCGAACTGTACTGGGCTTTGGCAATCCTTGGCGCCAGCGCGGTGCCTTTGGAACCACGTCTGACACCGGATGAGATCACTTTTATCGTTGACTCCACCCAGCCGAAAGCAATTGTCGCTGCCAATTGGGAGACGCTCCAGATCGAGGTAGGTTTCGATTATCTAGAGATCGATACAGAGCCGCTCGACGATGGACGACCGAATCTAGATGGTCTCTGTGCTTGGAATGAGTACCCTTCCCTGACAGCTCCAGTCTCACCGGAAACTCCCGTCCTCATAATGTACACTTCTGCAATAAATGGCAAGCCAAGGGGCGCCGTACTAACCCACCGCAACTTGATTACCCAAGTGAGCCAGACGAGTGATGCGTTCGACCTGACTGTCGCCGATACCCATGGACTTCTGCTTCCCCTCTCCCACACCTTTGGCGCATATCTAATGTTTGTCGCCATGGCACGTGGTATACCGACGACGGTAATAAGAAACTTTGACTCCGCCGAGGTGGTGCGACAGATCGATCAGGGCCGAATTAGCTTCTTCGCTGAGTTCGCTCCAATGGGGCAAAGAATTTTGGAGGCGGCCAGCGACGCGAAGGTCACCCTTGCGGGCAAACTCCGAGTCGTCACTGGACTGGAAGTCCCAGATACCATTGCGCGATACGTAGAGGGCGGTGTCGACTTCTACTGTCTGTATGGCCAGACGGAGACGGCTGGCCTCGTCAGCGCCGGCAAGGTCAGCGCCACTTCGATTGCACCAAACTACTCGGGAAAGGCACTTAGTCTTAGTCACTTGTCTCTTCGAGACGACCAAGGAATCCAGGTTCCACTAGGTGAACCTGGCGAACTCTGGGTCCGCAGTGACTGTGTCGTAAACTCTTACTGGCCTGATCAGCCGACGAGCCTGACCGAGGACGGCTGGCTGAAAACTGGTGATCTCCTCAGCTCGGAGCCCCACGGTGAACTGTTCTTCTACGGGCGCATCGGCGCACGTGATCTCATCAAACCAGGGGGACTAAACGTCTATCCATCAGAGGTCGAGCAGGTCCTACTTAGGCATCCAAACGTGACCGCCGCTCTCGTATTCGGTACACCGGATCCAACCTGGCGGGAGAAGGTTGTCGCGATCGTTTCAGTCAGAGATAACCCAGAAGGATTCGATGCCGAGCTGATGTCGTATGCGTCCCAAAACCTGGCTTCGTTCAAACGACCCAAGATTATCGTTGTTGATCAGGAGTTATTGATGGACGGGCACGTAAACACCGAACAGATTCGCGCAAAGTACAGCGGCCTTTGAGCTTCGTTATCTCGCTGGTTGAACAACTAGGGAGCAGTTCTGCTGGCCCCACAATTGGAGCACTCGAGGCCGTGGCCAAGCCACCTCGTAGGTCGATATGGATCCAACTACTGCACAACTCTATTTCAGCCACCTGTTGTTCCAATGGTCAGTTCGGATTTTCGAAGAAACAACGTTTCAATCGGGCAGAGGTAATCGGAAGCTATGAAGTTAAGGTGCGAATGGCGGATCGAGATACACCACGCACGAGTGAGGTGGGCGCCACCCAACGGTTGATACTCTGTGGCCATCCTGCTGTGTCGATCGATTCGGATATAAGCGACAAAGGCAAAAGGGCGGCTCCATTGGAAGGATCCTCCCAATCCAGACGCTGGCGGTTTGTCCAAACTGCATTACCTGCTCGGTTAGAATTCAGGAGGTACCAGAAGTGACAGAAGGTGCTCGGGAACTCATGACAGATATCCAATTGTCGAGGCAACAACGCAAGCGCGCTGAGAAGATCTCCCAATTGGAGCACGTCGCTGCTCGAATGTTTGCAGAACGGGGATTCGAAGCGGTCGGCTTCGAGGATATCGGTGCAACACTTGACCTACGCGGACCAAGTCTATATCACTACTTTTCCTCCAAGGAGGAACTGTTCCTCGCATGTATCCGACAGTCCGCCAAGGAGGTCGCCAACCGATTGCATGCCATTTGTGAGGCAGGGGCCGAACCAATGGAGACGCTGCGTGCGCTTTTTGAGGAGCAGGTGATCATCGAACTTAGGGACTATCCCGAGTATGTCCCACTCTTCTTCAAGCTCTATGTACCGAGCAGTGAGATCAGAATGGAGATTCTGAGCCTACGACGAGCACAGGCCGAGATATTTGAGAACACGGTGAGAAGTGCCTTTGGTCTCGCTCCTCACCAACGTCTCATCCACCAACGAGTGGCTCTTGAGGTTGCCTTTGGAGCGCTTGCCTATCTCCCCGAATGGTATCGGCCAGACGGTGAGTTGTCGGTCGATGAGATCGCCAAGACAATGGGCGAGTCCTTGGTCGCACAGTTCATTAAGTTGCGCTGTAGCTAAAGGTATCCTCGAAAAGCAGACCATCGGAAACTCAGGAAGGACTACTTTCCCCCTTTGATCTCCGCGATCTGAGTGTGTTTAGCGAGTAATCGAGTTGCCGCTCGCACGTGCACTGCGTCCACCATGTTTCCATCCAGTAGCTGAACCCCGGTCTCGCTGCTTGCAATAATGCGCTGCGACCTTTCTACTTCGGCTGGACTTGGCGAAAAGGCATCGTTGCAGGCAAGAGCTTGTGCTGGGTGTAGACATATCTTGCCTGTGTATCCGAGGGCTCTGCCCTGAACCGCATCGGCTTGGAACCGGTCCAAGTCGTGAACCGCAGTAACTGCCTGGTCGATCGCTGCAATTCCAGCAAGCTTCGCCGCCAAGACGACTTGAGAGCGTGCATAAAGGACCTCAAGACCGTCGTGTGTTCTTTGGCCTCCCATCTCTTCAATGAAGTCTTCGGCTCCGAAATACACGCCACTTAGGCCACTAGACAGTAGGGTAAAACAGTCTCTGACCCCTGCGAGCGACTCGATCCCGCCGAAGATGATCGTGTCGGTCCGACCCATTCTCGACATGGTTTGGCGGGCAACTTTGACCACTTCGACATTTTCCAGCTTTGGTATGACCAGTCCCCGGACCCCAAGCTCGCCACAGAGCAACAGCTCATCTTCGAAGTAGTTCGACTCCATAGGGTTGACGCGAACTGCAATTCGCGAAATTGTCATCTGGTCAAAGCGGGAAAGTACATCTTTCAAAGTTTGTCTAGCCATCACCTTGTTGTGGGGAGCAATGGCGTCTTCAAGATCAGCGACGATGATGTCCGCTACAAGGGAGGGGATCTTGGTGAGCTTGGGAACATCATCGCCTGGAACAAAAAGCATGCTCCGAGGCTCACGCACCAACAAGGAATTAAGTTCGTAGGACTTGAAGGTGGGATCCGTTGGGGTCATGGTTCTAATTCCATTGCTATAAGAACATGGGCCGTCCTGCAAAGTCTTAATACGACTTGGTCTGATCTCCCTGAATGAAGATAGTTGCACGACGGCAGGCAACCGGAAGTGGCTAGGACCATGGACCTATTCGCCACGGAGTTCCTCGGGTTCAGCTTCGAGCATGACACAGGGTTCCCCCCTTCTCACGTTGTCTCCAACTCGGACGTACACAGTCTTGACCCTGCCGTACGTCGGGGATACTACGAGATTTTCCATCTTCATCGCCTCTAGCGCAAAAAGTGGGGCTCCGGACTGGACGCCGTCGCCAGGATTCACCAGCATTCTCGTCACGACCGCCTGCATGGGTGCGGCTACGGAGACCTCTCCATAATGTTGGATGGACTTAACTTCGTCGGAACTCAGTGGCAATGTTGCGAGTTTGCTGGCGTCCAGGAGCCTAGAGGCGTAAAAGCGCTGTTCTCCGACGGTGAAATAGGGATCGGAACTAGCTTGCTGTTCCCCAGCAAGCGAAGGTAACACCTCTCGTTCTAACCACCCTGCGTCGATGAATTCACCAAAGTTGCCTTGAAACAAGGTGGCGTCCAAGACAAGTGAAAAGAGGGCGAGATTTGTGGTCACGCCATCGACTATGAGCTCGGCTAATGCTCGCCTAGCACGAGCTATCGCATGGGAGCGGTCACGCCCATGAACGATCAGCTTCATTAGGAGCGAGTCAAACTGCGGCCCGACTGTGCTCCCCTCCTCAATGCCGGCATCGACGCGAACCCCCGGCCCGTTTGGCAGGCGGAGTCTGTCGATGACTCCCGTCGATGGCAAAAAATGGTTACCTACGTCATCAGCGTTAATCCTGAACTCGATCGCATGACCGTAACTGCATTCGAGATCGGTGTTGGGGACCTCTCCCCCCTCAGCGATTTTGAACTGCTCGATAACCAGATCAAGTCCCGAAGTCTCCTCGGTAACGGTATGTTCGACTTGCAGGCGGGTGTTGACCTCGAGGAACACCAGTTCGGCTTGGGGACCCACGAGAAACTCAAAAGTTCCAGCACCTTGGTAGTGAGAGCGATGACAAAGGTGGCTAGCCACCTCGGTCATCTGTTGACGCGTCTCTGCGCTGATGCCGGGTGCGGGGGCCTCTTCAAGGAGCTTCTGATATCTTCGTTGCAGGCTGCAGTCACGGGTCCCGACTAGAGCTAAGCCACCAAGACTATCGGCCAGGACCTGCAGCTCTACGTGGCGTGCCCGCTCTACAAAACGCTCGAGCAGGCAACGTTCTGAACCAAAACTCCGCTTGGCTTCGGCTTTTGCGGCTGCATAACTCTCCGAGAGGTCTGAGAGATTACGTACCACCCTCATGCCCCTTCCACCACCACCATCGACGGCTTTGAAAACGACAGGTAGGCCGTGTTCCTCGATGAACGAGCGCGCCTGTCCAAGGCCATCCTCTCCGAGTTCAAGAACAGGACTCCTCAGCCAAGGAAGCTCATTGGCTAGTCGTCGAGCCACAACCTTGTTTCCGAGCTGTCGGATTGCATCTGCCGGTGGGCCAATCCAGCAGATTCCCCGATCGGTGACCAGTTGAGCAAAGTCTGCGTTCTCGGATAAGAAGCCATATCCTGGGTGAATTCCATCGATCTCATGAGAAGTAGCAAAGTTGATCAACTCCTCCTGATCTAGATAGGCAGCCACGCCGTTACCGGGAATCTCTACGACCTCTTCGAAGTAACGACGCATGAGTGAAGGATCCTCGGCCCCCGTGTGGATACCGACCGCTTTGATCCCATAGTCACGAGCAGCTCTTGCAACGCGGATGGCAATCTCACCCCGATTGGCAACCAGTACTCGTTCCAGCTTCATGTCACTACCTCCCCACCGTCGACTGCGGCGCAATGAGAAGGAGCTGGTTCGATTGACATTGAAACTCTGACTCGCAAATCTCTCATCGGTATTCGGACCTCAAACTGGAAATACCGGATGATGCCGAGACTTGGGATACCTCTGCCAGCCATCAGCATCTCGCATCCTGCGAATCAACTCGTTGCGCAATTGCGGACCATCTATGACAGCATCAACGACGAGTCCAGATGCCATATGTAGAAGTGATGACTCGCTACTTTGCTCCGCTATCTTCTCTGCTAAGAACGCCTCTCGTTCGCAGTCGTTCTCGATCTCAGCAAGCTTCCCGGCATAGACCGCATTGGCTGAGGCGTCAGGAGCCATCGTCCCGATCATGGCTGTCGGCAGAGCCAATATCGCTCTCGGTCCAAATCCCGGTGCGCACATTGCGTAATAGCCCGCCGCATAGGCCTTGCGAACGATGACGGTGAACTTGGGGACCTCGGCCGACGCCATGGCTGCAATCATCTTTGCGCCGTGTCGGATTATTCCTTGATGTTCAACGTCGACTCCGACCATAAATCCTGGTACGTCCTGGAGGAAGATCAGTGGGATGTTGAAGGCGTCACAGAGGGTAATGAACCGCGCAGCCTTGTCTGCGGAGTCCACGAAGATCGCTCCGCTATTGACCTCAGGTTGGTTGGCAACGAGACCTACCACTCGGCCATCCAATCGGGCCAGCCCCGTTACCATCTCCTTGGCCCAACGGGCCTTGATCTCGAAGAACGTATCACGATCCACTAGGCGGGAAATCAAATCACGTATGTCGTAGGCGACCCCTGGATCCGAAGGGATCACCTCGCCCGACCAGTCGGTTACCTTTGGCCCCTCCGGGGCAGTTCGTACCGATTCGCTTTCATAGGACTGAGGTAGGTAGGAGAGGAGCAGTCGTGCCGCTGAAATGAGCTCCCAGTCCTGAGAGAACACTTCGTCGCCACACCCCGAGACGGATGCATGCATCATGGCCCCACCCATCTCCTCCAACGTACTAATCTCGCCCGTCACCTTTTCTGCCACTCTTGGTGATGCGAGGTACATAGATGCGTTACCCTCCACCATGCCCACCCAGTCCGTAAATGCAGGCATGTAAGCACCCCCAGCCGCAGAGGGACCAAGGAGACAGCAAATCTGTGGAACTCGTCCTGATAGGGCTACCTGCAGGGCGAATATTCGTGATGCTCCGCGTCGACCTGGAAAGAAGCCCATCTGATCAGTGAGACGACCACCGGCAGAGTCGACGAGGTAGACGACGGGCAAAAGATCCTGATAGGCCCGCTCGAGTATTCGAATCTGCTTCTCACAGGTCATGGCACCCCAGGAACCCGCTTTGACGGAGAAGTCGTGGGCGATGACGGCGACCGATCGTCCGAAGATAGTACCGATGCCCGTCACTACTCCATCAGCCGGGTATCCTTCACCAAGCGCATTCGCCAGCAGGCCATCCTCGGTGAAGGAGTCCTGGTCCAGCAGGAGATTAACGCGGTCACGAACTCGCATCTTGTTAGGCCAGCGCGAGGGATCCCCCCCTGTCATCGCCTGATCCACTAGCTTTTTCAAGGAATTCTCAGTCATGAAACCCACCTCGTAGGTCTTGCACATCTGAAGTCTCCACCGCCTGGCCAGAGTTGTCGCGGGGTCGCCATCCGAGTTCATCTTGCTGGAGGTGCTCCTCCTTCCCCTGGGCAAACCTGCGATCTGGTAGGAATTCCATATCGTCCTCTCCTAAACGAGGAGCTACTCTACGGCCCTTCGCAGGCCGCTCTCCGTCAATGACAAGTGGCTGTCGAACGTAGGTCCTATCGTGGTCCTGAATAGTTCCCGTCAACCCTCGTGCAACAACTTGAGGATGAGCGGCGATCTCTCCCAATTCGCGAGCCTGCCCAAAAGGAACGTCGTACGCTAGCAATCGTTCTTCAAGGGCTAATGCCTCAAACGAACCCACGGCTTCGGATATACGCCTCCTCAGTTCGCCATGCCGTGCAAAGCGTTCGTCTCGAGACAGCTGCTGCACGTCAGTCATGCCGAGCACAACGCACAACGCCTGCCAAAACTTGTCCTCGTGGGCAACGCCAAGCGCTATCACACGATGGTCAGCCGTGGTGAAAGTGCCATAACCGGGCTCGGCTGGAAATCCGCCTCGCTCGCTCCCGTTCCATATCGGCTCTAGGTAGATGCTGAGTGTCGAGATCAACGTGTCAAAAATCGACACATCGAAGTCCAGGGCGGGGTCTGTTGTGTGACGCGTAAGTAGTCCCAGCAAGACGCTTTCCACAATGCCATGGGCGCCGAGGACGTCTGCAATTGGCAGAGAGGATCTGTCTGTCGCTCCATCCAGCATTAGCATCCCTGCTTCAGCTCGGTAGGTTAGATCATGTCCGGATCTCATGGCCAAGGGTCCAGTATGCCCATAACCGGTGGCAGAGACGATGACTAGTCGAGGATTGGTCTCTCTCAGTCGAAGTGATCCCATCCCCAATCGGTCGAGAACGCCGGGCCTAAATCCGTCTATGAGGACGTCGGCAGTTGCAATTAGCGAAAGTAACTCGTCTTGACCTCGGGAAGACTTCAAATCGACGACGACAGATGACTTGTCACGATTGACCGTGGCAAAGAAGCTTGTAAACGAACGCACCGGATCACCGCCGTCAGGGCGCTCGACAAAGATGACATCTGCCCCGAGGTCCGCTAGTAGTAGCGTTGCGTAAGGGCCGGGGTACTGACCAGCGAGTGAGACGATTCGCACCCCGTCGAGTGGATCCCTACCCGTCACAAGCGACGACCCATCCCTAACAGCCGAGCGATCAGCATCTTTTGCACCTCGGGGGTACCTTCCCCAATGGTCAGGATTCTCGCATCCTGGTAGTGCCTAGTGGCAGCACTCTCCTCCATGAAGCCGTAACCGCCGAGCAAGCCCGTCGCTATGTAGGCTGCCTTATTTGCAGCTTCCGCCGATAGGAGTTTTGCAGTGGCTGCTTCTTGCTGAATGGGATGGCCATGATCGTACTTCCAAGCGCCGTCATAGGTCATCACTCGCGCCAAGGAGCCGAGGGCTGCGACCTCCGCAGCTTGGAACGCTACGGCCTGGTGGTCTCCGAGAGGTTTGCCGAACGACCTTCGCTCTGAGATGAATCGGTCGATATCCAAGAGGCAGCCGCGTACCAATCCGGCACTCATCGCCGAGATTGGAAGTCTCGCCCAAGTAAGAAAGCGGAGCGCTTCAGCGTATCCGCGTCCCTCTTCACCTAGCAGCGCAGCGTTAGGTACGCGGACGTCGTTGAAGAACAGGGGGTGAGTATCGGAAGCTCGCCATCCGAGCTTCCGATATAGAGGACCAACCGTGACACCTTCGGCGTCGAGCGGAACGAGAAACGCAGAGATCGGACTTCGACCGCCCGACGCCTCACCGGTAGCAGCAAAGAGTATGACGTATTTCGAGAAGGGGGTTCCGGAGTTGGTGATAAATTGCTTCGAGCCATTGATTATCCAGTCGCCCCCTTGTTTGATAGCTCGGGTCTCTATATGTCCGGCATCTGTGCCTCCGGTTGGCTCAGTGAGACCGAAGGATATGAATACCTCACCCGTGACCGCCTTAGGTAGCGTCTCAAGCAACAAGTCAGGGTGGTCTTTGCCCAGATGTGCAAGCAGGGCGAGACTGATGGCTTGCACGTGAATCGTTACGGCCATCGACGAGTCATAGACCGCTGTCTCTTCGGTCGCTAAGCAGAGCGAGCGAAGGTCGGCGCCTTGACCGCCATATTCCGTTGGAACTAGAAGACCGTAGGCACCTAATTCTCCCACAGCGAGCGCAAGATCCGGATCGAAACGCTCGTCGATTGTTCGTTGCGCAGCTCCAGGAGCAATCCTACTGGCGACAAAGTCCTGCAGTGTCGACTTCCAGCTGTCGTGCTCGGGGGAGAAGGCCCAAGGGAGTGCGTATCCCCCACTCATGAACGCATTGGTTGATTGGGTCTTCATATCCAACGCCACCGGGTCACCTACCTCTCTTGCCATGGGTATGTTTTTTAGCCTAGCATTGATTTTCAAGTGTATATTAGGGAACTGATGCTGGTTCAGGTGAACAAGACTTCGAGGAGTGGCTATGCGGCGAATTGCGACCGGAAAGTACTATGACGAATTCGAGGTAGGCGAAGTCGTCACCCATGCGGTCACCCGGACGGTAACCGAAGCGGACAACGTGATGTTCACCTGTCTAACGATGAACCCGCAACCGATGCATCTTGATATCGAATTTGCAAGCGAACATGAATTCAAGCTCCCGCTGATGAACAGCCTCTTCACCTTGGGCCTTGTGGTGGGAATTGCGGTACCCGAACTCACTCATGGCACGACAATTGCCAACCTAGGATTCGAGGAGATCACCTTCCCAGCACCCGTTTTTGCCCACGATACGATTTGGGTAGAGACAGAAACGCTAAACAAGCGGCTCTCCAAGTCACGGCAGGATTCAGGAATCGTAACGTTGGAGCATCGTGGTTACAACCAGAATGACAAACTCGTCTGCAAAGCGCGTCGCGCTGCCCTGATGCGTCTTGCTCCAAACTCGGCTTAGTCTCTGCGCAAACCCGACCCGGGCTGGTTGTCTGAGGTTGGAATACCCTGACATAGACCGCCAACAAACTTCGACTGACTTCACCTCACCCCGAAACCGACTTACCCTCCCTCAGTTCGTCCAGCCACTCCGCCTGGATTACCTACGGTCATATATGCGCCAAACCCAAGGGGTCGGGAGTTGTGCATCTCCGATCTGGAACCACTCCAGCGCCCAAAGTGTGGCTTTCCGAAAAAATTGCTCGTTCGACATTGAAACGACTCGCTTCCAGTTCATACACCTGAGGTCTCACCCTCAGCTTGAACCGCCAACACTCGCATCAACCTTCTGCTCAGCCATTACAACTAAGTACCTAGAACCGACGGACCAGCCGTAACCGACTTTCTTGGGCCGAATTGACCCAGCCGTCTTACGGCGACTCGCTCAATCCGAATGAATCGTTGGAACTTGTCCCGGTGGTTCCGGCCTTCGCGACGGTGGATCCCGTCGATAAGATCCTTCCGACAGCGATCCGGGGACTCCGCTTACGATACGATCGAGGCATGCAATCGGTGTTTGAAGAAGCAGGCGGCGATCAAGGAATGCTGAGGCTCGCCCACGCTTGGCATGAACTGGTCTTGGAAGACGAAGTGGTTAGCCATGCATTCAGTCATGGTTACCAACCTGACCACACCGAGCGGCTGGCGGCGTACTGGACAGAGGCACTAGGAGGACCGCCTAAGTATTCCGAGGCGTTCGGAAACGAGTCCTCGGTGCTGGAGATACATAGCGGGAATGGTCCCCACGACGAGATGGATCGGCGAGCAATTGCCTGCTTCGACCAAGCTTTGACCGATGTCGGCATTGGCAGTGACGGTGCGGTGCGACAGGTACTGAAGGACTACTTCTTGTGGGCGACCACAGCCTCGATCTTCCGGTACGAGAGTTCCCTCGATGAAGTGCCGAGCGGACTGAAGATTCCACACTGGTCTTGGAATGGGCTGGTCGACAGTCAGGAATCAGACAGCAACTAGTCGGGGGTTAGCACAGGCCTGGCTTTCGGTCCAGCTCTACCACCGCGGTGGCCCGCCAGAGTCGTCACGTCGTGCGTCGATCTATACGGTAGCCGCTAACACTCGCACACTGAATCAGCTGTCTCCTGGTGGTCGGTCAGAGAAAGCAGTTGAGAACTTGGCCCAGTGCGTCACGGTCTCACGTCTGAAATGGCGCTTGTTCCACAAAAGTAGCTGTCGGACAGAAGCATCCCTCTTCGATTATTTGCTAAACCTGCACTCACTCACCAGGTCAAGCAGTACCTAGCGGTTGACGACCTCTCCACCGTCTTATATCACTGAAGCCAACTAAGGAACCTCATTTCAACCGGTCGGACCTCGATTCCACCTGGCCTGGATGAGTCTTCCGAAAATGCTTTGCATTCACGTTCGGTGGTCAACCTACCCGGTCGTCCTCGGCCAGATCAAACCCGCTCTCTGCAATGGAAGCGTCCGTTGGGTCAAGGAGTTTGTGGGAGTAGATATCAAGTAGCGCAAGGGCAACCAACCGCTCTCCTTCGGGTCCGAACATGTCCGTACCGAGCGCTCGAGACACATGGTCCTGGAGAAGTGGTATGCCCACCGCCATAGCAGTTACCAGTGTGGCGCGAATCCTCCTACTAATAGTTGGTGAATCGGGTCGGACTTCATCGGCCCGTGCCAACCACTGCTCGGTGATGGTCACCATCTCATCGAAGATCGCTCCGACCGTGGGGGATCCATCAGCCAAAGCTCGTGCCACGTACCTGCCGAGGCGCTTCGACATCTTCTGCGTACTCGCCGCACTCTTTGGATCCTCAAGAATCTCCGCGTTTACACGGTACAACATATCCAAGACATACTCGTCACACATCTGGCGAAGCGCCTCTTTAGAGCCGTAGTGATACCTCAATAGCCCAGGAGAAACCCCGGCTGATTGTGCAATGCCCCGGATAGTCGCACGCTGATAGCCATCCTCGGCAAAATGCTTGAGCGCTGCCTCACGGATCCGGCTACGAGCCGTAAGGTGCTCAGACGCAACGTTGGGTGATGTCGCTGTATCAAATGGTCCGGTAGAGTCCGAAATCATTCGTGCTGCAAATCCCGTAGTTTGAACGCAACTCCACCGCAAATTGCACAGGCGATGCCGACTCCAACCATGACTCCATTCGCCTCCCAGTTTGGTGATACTGATGGGGCCAGTGCCATCTGATGAAAGACTGAGGTGTCAAGGATCCAGTGGCTCATTGCACCGATATCGCCGACTATCACCACAAGCAACGACCAGCCCAACAACGCGTAGGTGACGATCGAAGTCATACGAGGTCGGATCCCAAAGGTCAGCACTCCGACGCCAAGGATGACCAGCGTCGGCGGAATCAGGTTCACTCCCGACTCCAGGAGTTTGGCAAAGCCCACTCCAGCATTTTGACTGGCCGTTCCCAGCCAAGCAAAGATCCCGGCCTCAAATGCGCCCACCATCAGGACAGAAACCGCAACAGTCAGCCTTTCTCCGAGCCACGAAGTCCGGCTCTTAGGACTCACCAGTACGTTGTCGAGCCTCCCATCGGCCTCTTCACCACGTGCTGCACTGAGCTGACCGGCCCCTATGAACGTCACCAGCATAGCCATAACAAGAAAGCACACTCCAAGGACAGCTTCGGCGCCGGCCCCTCGAGCCCCAAGCTTCGACAAGACGTTCGAAATAGATGACCCTGAGATAGTGCTTCCCGCTGACTTTGCGACAAGACCATAAAGTAGCCCCGACACCGCCATCGCGACCCACCAGCCGACTACCGCCGGTCGCACCATTCGAAAGGCAAGACCAATAGAGCTAGAGAGGAGAAAGAAGCGACCGTTTGCTTTTACGCGATGCGGCAGAGTGCTGTCAGCAACGTCGCGCCTGCCAGCCAAGCTGACTGCCACAGATGCCACCACCACCGTGAATCCGATGATGGGCAGCAGCGCCAAAGGATTGGGGTCGGTAAGTGGTCGGAGCTCCTCAACCCAACCGAGGGGTGACAGCCAGATCAATCCGTGAACACCTACACCTGCGTCTGCGATCATCCGAACCGCGTAGCAGAGGCCAAGGAAAATGGCAGCATATGAGGCGGCCTGACGTCGAGTACCGCCCAGTTGGCTTGTCAAGGCGCCGACGGCAACAAACATGACAGCCGTTGCCACCATGGCCAGTGCAAAATAAAGAGCCGATGTCGCTCCGATATCCACCTTCGAATCGAGACCAGTAAGGATGGTGATCACGGCGGTAAGTGCCCACAAGGCTATGACACCTACTGCCAAACCTCCGAGCACCTGGGCCGTTGCAACTTTTCTGGTGGTTTGACCACTTAACAGCAGTTCCCAGCGTCCACTATCTTCCTCCCCTCGCAGCAAGCGGGTGATACTGAGCAGCCCCCACAACGCCCCGATGATCATCAACGTCATAGATACCTTGAAAGCAGTGAAACCAGCGACCGTCTGTAAACCTGGCGCAGGTCCGAACAGTGCGCTGGTCGCCTCGTTCAAGCCGTAAGCTGCGGCAAGTGCTGCCCGTTCAGCCTGGGTCTTGTAGATAGAGGTGTAGCTGATTGCAGACGAATAGACGGAGATGCCAAAGATACATCCCCATAGCACCCCGGAACGGAGCATCTTTCGGGCAGTTAAGGCGAAGACGACGGTGCGAGAGGAGTAGGTGAAGTGCGTTGGATGTTGCAGCCTATGAGCTAAATTAGTGCGCGACATGGTCTAACTCACCCGATGGATCACCAGCGCCATAATGGGCTAGGAACATCTCCTCCAACGAGGGCTCTCGGCTCACAAGTCGAGTGACCCCTGCGGTGGCCAAAACCCTTAGAAGTGGCTCGACCGAACCCTGGACCTGACAACGGACCACCTGCCCATCGGCCTCGGTCACGGTGACTCCGGGCACGTTAGACAGGTTGGGTATGACCCCGTCAAAAGTCGCCTCCACGGCAAGGGCACTGAGATGCCGCATCTGGGTCAACGTGCCCATTTCGATAAGCTTGCCATCTCGGACGATGCCTACGCGGTCACAGAGAGCCTCCACCTCGCTCATTATGTGAGATGAAAGAAATATGGTCTGACCACGATCTCTTGCCTCTCGTATGCAGAGCCGAAATGCCCGTTCCATCAGTGGGTCCAGTCCACTTGTCGGCTCGTCGAGCAGAAGCAGTTCCGGGCGAGCCATCAGCGCTCCGATCAATACGATCTTTTGCCGGTTCCCCCTCGAGTACGCCCGAACCTTCTTGGAAGGATCCAAGTCAAACCGGTCGATAAGTTCTTGCTGGTAGTTTTCGTCTACCTCGCCATGCAGTCGCCCGAGCAGGTAAAGAGTCTCGGCCCCAGTGAGTGACGGCCATAGGTTCGACTCCCCAGAAACATAGGACAAGTGTCGATGCACCTCGACAGGCTGGCGGTGGCAGTCGACACCGAAGATCTCTGCACGACCTTCGGTCGGCTGAATGAGCCCAAGCAGCAGACGGATAGTAGTAGTCTTGCCAGCCCCGTTAGGACCCAAATAGCCCACAACCTCGCCACGCTCAACCTCGAGGTCAAGGCCGTCAAGTGCGGTCACACCACCATATCGCTTGGTAAGGCTATCCGTCCGTATGGCCATCGATCCCACGGGTGCCTACCTCTCGTTACTGGGTACTATACGCAAATATAGCCAGCCCAACTCCGGCATTGCACCCTGGAAATCTCAATGTATAACGATGGCTGGTGGCGCTTGATCACAGACCGTGAACGCTATGATCCCTTTCCCCGCGTGCGCACTGCGCGGCGTCCTAGTCGATCTTCGTCATACTTATGTCGCGGTTACAGAATTCAAAAGGCCTCTCCAGCCCCGGCTCAACCTTCAACTTACGGACCACGAGGTTCCTCCAAATCAGTCAGCTACACCTCAGAGCTGATGCGACTTCTTCTTTGCTGTCGACGGTGGGCTGCTGCTGGCCGCACCAAAGTCATCCCCCGACGTAGGTCAGACGACCCTTGTCAAAGTGACCCTAAGCAAACGGTCGAGCAAGCTGGTGAGTACCATCGTGGCTCATCACTGCAGTGCTGTGGTCCGAGATGTCGAGTGCGGCAGAGTTGTTGGGTCGAAACCTGTCCGCCCTGGTAACCAAAATGGTGCGCTTCGATACCGAAAAGGCGATCGCCATCGAAGTTCTAGTCGATGGAAGCGAACCCAAGCTCGTGGCCATGTTCGTCAGCTATCTCACCCATGATGGCCCGACCGTTGGCGAATTCGATCGACTTCACAGGGATCGGGCCAATCGACCCCCAGAATCAGAATCGATATGTCGGAGAGTCTGCTCACCTGAAGACGGGTGTTCGCCTTCAGCCATCAAACGCGTCGCTGGCTGGGCCTTTCCTTTCCCACCGGATTGCTCACCACTTTGGCGCAGTTGCGGTGGTTTCTGCTCACTTGGGGGACCGTTTCGCTCGCTGAAGCAGCCTTTGCAGGTCTACGGATACGAAACTAGATCCGTTGGCCGTCGTCATTGCGAGTCTTCCCGGTGGAAGTTCCATGATTACTCTTGTCGCAGCCGGCCCGAGGCTGGTGCTCTTGACCAAAGCAGTGGTGAGCCGGAGTGACGAACCCAAAGGCGATTGGGAAATTACCTAGTTTTGCAACTGCGAAACGCAATGAGACTGACCCCCGTCGTGGGCGCCAGTCATTTCGCAATTTCTCCGACCTGTCCGGTCAAGTTGCCAGTTGCCTTTGGGGTCCAGAGGACGACCCGAGCCTCAGGAACGGCGGCATGGATGGCGGTCTCGACGTCGTGACCGACCGCCTCACCCTCCTCGACCGTCATATCAGAAGCCACAAAGCCTTCGACTTCGATAACGAGAGTACGCCCCATCCACCGAGCACGAACGTGTGCGTGCTCAACACCGGCAACCTCTGACGCCGAAGCAGTCGCCGCCGTCAGCATTCCTGGCTCAACTGCGTCCATAAGGTGTCGGACGAGTTCACTGGTGACCTCGTAGCCCACGTGGCAGATGAATCCGGTCACTAAAAGACCAGCTACGGCATCCGCCCATGGTAAACCGGCAGCTACACCGACTAGCCCAAGCATCGCTCCTGCCGACGAGATTGCATCTAGCCAGGAGTGCTGAGCATCAGCAATTAGCGTCGTCGACTGGATGCGGCGACCGACCCGGAGCTTATACCTAGCGACGAGCTGGTTACCGAGGATGCCAACTGCAGCAGCAGCTATTCCGTATCCAACGTGGGTCGTCGAGCCGTGATTGATGAGCTTCTGGATACTGATGTACGCGGCAAATGCCGCACTGATCCAGATGACGAGTGCGACGCCAAGTCCTGCGATGTCTTCTGCTCGCTCCCATCCGTAAGGGTGGGTGTCCGTCGCAGGTCGCTTCGAGACACGAAGCCCGATGAAAACTACGAGCGACGTACTCACGTCGGCAAGGTTGTGAAGTGCATCGCTAAGCAGGCCGACGGAGCCACTGAGGAGTGCTATCACCAACTCGACAAGTCCAGTCACGCCGAGTCCGACTGCCGAGATTCCGATAGCCCGATACGCTGCGCTTCGATCTCCAGCATCATTCACGTGTTGAGTTGGAGGGAATGGATCCCATGTCTGATGTTCACCGACGATATGCACGGCTACCTCCTGTCGGTGTCACGCCTGTCTCCGGCTCTCGGTTGCTTGTGGTTCATATACATCTTCATGGGTTAATTGTCCACCTACTACGTGGTCAGTGTGGAAGAGCGCTTCTTCTGTGAGTCTCCGTACGTGCACATTCTCAACGGCGTAAAACGCCTTGTTGCCCTCACGGCGAACCGTGACAAGTCGAGAGAGCCGAAGCTTTGCGAGGTGCTGAGAGACACCTGCTGGATTTGCTCCAAGATGTGCGGCGAGTTCATTAACCGAGTGCTCACTGTGAAGCAGCGCCCAGACGATGCGAAGCCTCGTGCTATCCGCAAGTAGCTTGAGCATGTCAACCGCAAGGTCGACCTGCTCTTCTGTCGGGTCTCCATCTATCTGCGTAGTCACGTAGATAACAATGCTACATGTTAAACGCCGTACGCAACTCAGG
>JABEUN010000069.1 GCA_013044385.1 Acidimicrobiaceae bacterium | reverse complement strand
TTTGAGATACGCGTTGACGGACTCTATGGTCTGTCGTCCTGCGGTGAAGGTCCCATGCCATGCATCAGATCCGTAGTCCAAGGACTGTCCGTACTTCGCAACTGCCTCGACTTTGTCTAGGCCGATGCCCCCGGGGGTGAACTACCCGACCCACGGCCCAACCGTCGCCTAGGTACCCTGGGCTCGTCACAGTGCCGGCCACACGAGGGACTTCTATGACCAACGCGCATGGTTGGTGACCCATACGCCCAAACCCGACTCGGCCACGCCAACCCCCGCACCACCCTCGCCATCTACGCCCAAGCCGACCGAGAAGCGGCAAAATGGGTTGGCGAACGATTCCGTCCACGATCGAAACTCGGAGGGGCTAACCTGCTATCGACGCCCTAGCGCTCGAAGCAAGTCTAATCCTGCTTAGTTTTGGCCAAGTTTTGTAGTACCCTTGCAGATATGCAGGGTAGTCAGAAACTAGTGCGAAACTAATGGTTTTCTCCCGTGAAGTCGTCGACACCATGGAAGCGGTCTGGGCAGGTCACAGAACGGCCGCAGAAGCGGAGTCACAGATACTGGATTTCAAGGAAGACGCTCCATCGGAGCGGGAAACATGGCGCGAGATGGCGGAAACATGCCTCTGTTTGGCCAATACGGATGGCGGATGGATCGTCCAGGGAGTGCGCGACGCAAGCACGGGACCGGATGCCTTCCTCGGTACCAAACTGGACCCGGAGCTACTACGAGCCAGGGTCCGAGACCTGACGCGGCCAGCCCTTGACATCGCTCCTTCCGAGGAGTACTTCCACGGAATACGGCTAATCGTCGTATCCGTGGAACCGAGTGAGGAATTCCATAGTGATACGAAGGGACGAGCCCCGAGACGCTACGGACGTGAATGCCACCCGATGGACCCCGTCGAACAGCGCAGGTTACGGGAAGGACGGACCTCCTTCGATCACTCCGCCCAGGTGGCAAGCGAACAGAACCTCCTACCCCAGGCGTTCGATTCAGCTCGGCGGCTGCTCCGTGCGTCGCTGGGTCCAGAAAAACGAGCGCTCGCTCTGCTATCTGACGAAGATCTCTGCCGGGCATTGGGCGCGCTCGACGACAGGGGCGGGTATCGCCGTGCTGCGCAGACGCTCCTGGGCGAAGATGGATCCTCCCTGGTCTACCAATACAAGGACACACCGGGCGGCGAACCTCGACAAATCGAGCGACTGAGCGGCCCTTTGCTCGTCGTGTACGAGCGAGTGATGGAGCTAATCCGCGCTCACCGGAGGCTCATCCCTCTGACCCTCCCAACGGGTCAGCAGCTTCAAATTGAAGACTTTCCAGAGCTAGTGGTGCGTGAGGCCGTGACCAACGCCCTGATGCACCGAGACCTGACTGTCAACCTACCGGTCGTCGTTGAGCACTCTCCCAACGTCATGGCAGTTGTGTCTCCAGGCCCGCTCGTGGCGGGAATCGAGCCGACGAACATCCTCACCCATCCTTCGAAACCAAGAAATCCGCTCCTTGCTAAAGCTTGTCGGGTCCTCGAACTGGCAGAAGAGATCGGCAGGGGCGTGGACCGAATGTACAGGGAAATGGTCCGAACAGGCCGACCGACTCCAGAAATAACAAGCGAAAACGGATACGTCAGAGTCACCCTCGCAGGCGGCGCCCCGGACCTTCACATAGCGAGGTATGTCGCTCAGCAGTCGGATTCATTTCGAGACGACACCGACGCCATGCTCGTGCTGTTCAAGCTCTGCTCTTCCCGTACCATCACGGCCTCGTCAATGAGCGTCCTCCTGCAAAAGAGCGAGCATGAGACCGAGGCATCGCTCAAGTCTTTAGCCAGCGACCAAGTGGCACTCATCGAACCGACCCGCGAAACCGTCCGCCGCGTTCATCCGACCTATCGGCTTCGACCGGACGTTGTCCGGGCATTGGGTACGGCCGTTCCTTACGCCCGCAACACTTCCAGCGATGCCGAGCAGCGGGTCGTTGCCCACCTGCGGGAATACGGCCGAATAACGAACTCTACGGTACAGAATCTCTTCAACGTAAGAGTTGACCGAGCGAACCAAATTCTCCGCGATCTTCGAGACCGTAACATTATTGTGCGCACCTCCAACGCGACTCGAGGGCCTAGCGTCGAATATGGCATCGGCACCAACTTCCCACCACTACGTAAGCAAGCTCGACGAGCTGCCCAGCCAGGCCAAGGTATCCTGAACTTAAAGTCGTCCCTCTGGGAAGAGTGACCAAGTTGGACCTGTCAAACGTCCGTACACAAACCCTTCGCAACTACACGCGGGATGATTCGCCAGTCTGCACTCTGCCACCGTCTCACCACCTGCTACTAGGACTTGCACGGAGGGGCTAGCGGGACTTTCCAAGCTAGCGAGTTCAACTCCTCCATTATCCCTGTTCAGAATAGGTACATGGTACCTATTTGTGTAGTACCTAGGTTTTGCTCGCTCAACGCTTCGGGGAGTAGGTATCCAACTCGAAAATTTCATAGAGGCTTCGCTGTATGTCGGTCACCTCAGTAAGCAGCCTCTCCACCCGTAGTCGCCCCCGCTCTCCTAGGTAAAGCAGCCCGGACTCTTGGATCTCAGAGAGTTCACGAACGAGTTCACTGACGCTGAGTTTGACCCCACGCTCTGCTTCTTGTCAAACCATCAGACGAGAGACTGTCAGGGCAAGTGTGCAGTAGAGGGCATGGACCCTGATCTTCTGGTCCGTCCAGTGAAACATTGGGGAGGACGAGATTATCTCGGTGTGTCCACGCTGGGCAATTGGTGCCTTTGTGTTGGCTGTGTCTCTGTAGGTGGCGAAGTTCGTCAGGACCACTCACTCATTTTTCGTCCATGACGTGTTCCTTCTCCTTCTCTACGCCTTTCAGGTGATGAATCAGGGCGAAGAGCAGGGCTATATGTACGTCTACTTTCTCGAGTGCTCATCAGGACAAATCACCAGCTCAGGTGGCATAGCGGCTCGGTTTCGGGAAAATACGTCACTTGCTTCGGGAAAACGTATTGTAGAGACCTCCATTGATGCTGGTCAGGGAGTTCCGTCGCTAACCCACCCTTATTGACCTGCAGGTGTGCCCTGGACACCGAATTCTGACTGCGACGCCCCGGTCTCCTATACGCATGGAAACCGATCTCTCGTCTGGCAGCGAGTAGCGGGACGCAAAAGGAGTGGTTACCGAGAATTTCAAGCCACTCGGGAACCTCGGGACATCCATCTGGAGAGACTGGCAAAACTACCAGCACTGAATCGAAGCTGCTCGATCCTAAAAAGAGCCGCAAGGACAACGGCTCGCTGTGACGAGTTCGAAAATACCGGTCAGATTACAGAACTATCAACCTGTGAAACTCCGGGCTGCGGCGACAGTTGCGAAGTAATTATACCGAACGGAACGTAACTCAGAGATCAGGTCACAATCCGAGGTCGGCTGCGATGTCAAAGCCGAGCAGCCGACAGTTGAGGCTTTGCAAGGCGCTCGATCCTGCTAGTTCGGGCGAGATTTACAGTTGAGTTCGGAACTCAAGACACCTCAATCGATATGGGGCCCGACAAACCGACCCTTACAGGAACCCGGCCATACGCCCTTCTAAGGATGAATGAAGCGAGGTATCGGGGAACTGCCTCTGTGAAAGCCACCAAGATGTCCCCGATTTACTTCACAAGCGTCGAGCCGCCACCAATGAGAAATTAGTGAACTTTGAGTTGATCTGCCACGACTTTCAAAACGACATGTGATTTTCGAGGTAACAACGGAGCAATTATGAACGCAGTCGAGTTGTCGGCGTTGCTAATAGTGTGCTCTTGACAACCGCGACCGGGTGGGTGTCAAGCCTAGGGCGGATCATCATCGAGGTCAGCTAGATCTACCCGCTGCGAAAGGGCAACGAACCTCGTTTTAAGAGTTCGCCTACTACCGATACGAACACAGCTCGATCATGGTGGACTACAACATAAGTTTCGGAGGATCGAGCCATGTTTTTATGGATCAGGAGGTCACCGCTTCTTAGATCGACCACAAGTTGCACCTCTGTGAACGATCACCCATCGAATAGACATCATCGACACACCCGATCTCTTTCAGCGACGATGTATTTCGGATCAGACCAGCAAAAAGGGTTCGAGTTGAGTTCCAAAGACCTATCAGGTTGCCTACATGTCAGAAGCGCAGTTGACGAGCACTCGAGCGCGTCAATCACCGTGACACCTACTCTGCAGCGTTTCGCCCACAAGGGCGCCTACCCGACAAGCGGAATTGTAAATATTAATAACTAGCTGTAGCCGAGGCGCTTAAACGCCGAAACAATAATTAGTGCGATAACCTACGCAGCGCCGTGGATATTCGGCGTGCGGTTCACAGGATATGGTATCGCATCAAGGGGGATGGGTGATAACAAGCAGGTCGGCAGTTCGACTCCACATCGACGAAACAAGGATCAAGCGCCGCGCAATAGGGCCCATGTGGCTCAGATCGGCGCAGTTAAAGCAAACTGATTGGATCTGCAAATGTGGCTGGCCAGCAAGCAAACACCCTGAGGGTCATTGCGACCTTTGATGCGATGCATCCCCAAATTCACCTTGGGCCTCTAAAGGACTGACCTGCAGTTCGACCCTGTCTAGGTCGAACATCGATCCCGACCTACCCGCGCTGCGAGTAACCCTGAAACTCGTGCCGACCGCTCGGTAGGTCGGACTCGGACAGTACACCTACAGTATTCATTCTCGGAACCAAATTTACTCCGAATCCAAGTGAACTGAAACTAGATACAGCCGCCTAGACCATATTGAGTTAGAGCGAGAGAACGGACAGCTTGCATCAGAAGTGTTCGTCCCTTCAGACTCTTATGAAAGTGCATCCGCAAAGTCGGCCCGGAGCGCTGGTCAGTGCCCAAGGAGACATCCTGAACCCGAACCACAGACTCACTGAACTTTGAGGTCCGACCTACGGGCGAATTCAGCATCGTCTTTACGGCAAAAGTTCATCGTCGCCTTGATGATGGTTGGTGGCACTGCCTCACTCACTTCCTGTCAGATGCCAGCTAGGACCAATAGAACAGTCGGTCTACTTGTACCCGCATACTTCGATCCGAACTCCAGTGCTACAGACTGGCATGCACTTCAACTCGCAGCGCGCGAGGTGCCCCTCATAGTTGTTATCAATCCCGATTCTGGTCCTGGAGGATCCGAGTCCCCCAGTTACTCCGAAGAAGTCCGCACTATGGAGCGTGCTGGCGCGAGGGTGCTCGGATACGTACATACCTCGGGTGGAACGAGACGGACATCTGTGGTGGAAGCTGAAATTGAGCACTACTTTTCTTGGTATCACGTCGACGGCATCTTCATAGACGAGATGGCCAGTCAGGCAACTGCGGCAACGCTTGGATACTATGGCGGCATCCGGAACTTCATCGAGGGACTCGACCGAAAGGCGTTGACCGTTGCGAATCCCGGGACCGCTTTCTCATCTGCCTTCGCCCACGCCCGCACGGCGAACATATACGTCGACGAGGAGGACACTGCAATCAACGTGGCCAGCTACCACCAGGCTCGTTGGGAACTGACCGCAGTTCCATCAACTTTCGCCGAGATTGCCGTTGCTGCCACCAACGATGCCTCCGAAATTTCAACCCTCGGGTCCCGAAACGTATCCTGGATCTACTCAACGACGCTTTCAGCACACCCGAACCCCTACGAAGCCTTGCCGTCGGACTTCTCCGAGGAGGTAGCCGCCGTGGCTGAACTCAACCGTACTTACCGAAATGGATGACTACAGCTAGAGGCTTCACAGAACAATTCGAATCCCCACAGGATCCGGGAGCTGACCGAAACAGCTGTTAAGGTGTACTTTGGCCAAGTATCGATGATGGTTGACCCACCAAATCCACAGGACTGCAGGCGCAGTGAAAGTTTCTAAGACAGAGCGGGGTCTTTCCCCAACTGGAACCACGTGACCGGTATCAATCCCGGATTGATCGGATCGGTCGCTCTGCTGATGTTCTTTGCAGAGTTACCAGACAAGACCAGCCTTGCGGCCTTGTATCTCGGAAGAAAACTTCCGAGATACAAGGTGCTGATCGGCGCCTGGGCCGCCCTTGTTCTTCAAGTGGTGATTTCTGTACTTATCGGTGCAACCGTCTATCGGCTCGCCGGGCCTGCCACCCGAATCATCTCGGTCGTGGTCATGGCGGCTGCAGCACTTGTCCTGATCTACCGCGCAATCAAGGACGACGAAGATGACGATTCTCAGTCTCGAAAGCTGCGAAGCGCGAACCCCATCGTCATCACCTTCGTGGTGATCTTCCTCGCCGAACTCGGCGACATCACCGAGTTTCTGACGGCGGGACTGACCGCTTCGAGCAAGTCTCCACTATCGATCGGTATCGGCGCGTCGATCGGAATGATGGCGGCATCCGGCATCTCAATCGCAGCGTCCCACCTATCGGAGAAGATTCCCGACAGGGTCGCGAACGGAGTGGGGGGAGCCATACTGCTCGTACTGGCGGCCCTCGTCCTCGCAGGCTTCCACGTCTAGGGTAACCAGCAGCCGGACAATGTGGCGGAGAGGGAGGGATTTGAACCCTCGGACCGCTTTTAGGCGGTCAACTCATTAGCAGTGAGCCCCATTCGGCCGCTCTGGCACCTCTCCGTAACAGAAGACAGACTAACAGATAGAGGTGCGCCGTCCCTCGGGGTAGGTAGCACGAATTACTGTCGGGGCTTGAACTTGGATCGACCGGACGACTCGACCTGGCCGATTGCATTACTATCCGATTGGCTAGGCGGCCTGAATGGCCGGACTTGAAGTCAGCGTGTGTTGTCTAAACTCACATCCCGAGCATCGGCATCCCCCGCACACTCAACAGGCAGAATGGTAGAGTCATGCACGCAGACCAACACATTATGACGTTCCTGCAAGCGATCATTATGGGACTTCTTCAGGGGATCTCGGAACTCTTTCCGATCTCGAGCCTCGGCCACTCCGTCGTTCTTCCCCAGCTAGTCGGATGGCATTCAATAGTCCAAGCGCAGGCCGCCAAGCAGTCGTTCTTCCTCAGCTTTTTGGTTGGACTGCATGTGGCGACGGCCGCTGCACTCTTCTTGTTCTTCTGGCGCGACTGGGTCAGAATCATCTCCGCTCTCATACGAAGCATCGCAACTAGGCGGATTGACAATCCCGACGCCAAATTCGGCTGGCTACTCGTAGTGGCGACAATACCCGCAGGTTTGATGGGTCTCGCATTCGAACACCTCTTTCGCTCCCTGTTTGCAAAGCCACTGGCAGCATCGATATTTCTCTTCATCAATGGAATTATCCTCGTCGTGGGGGAGCGGGAGAGGCAGAAAAGCATCGAGCGTGCCTACAAGGCAGAGATAAATCGGACCTCCTCGGTGATGGACGAGCCGAATAGGACTATCACAAGATTGAACTTCAAAGAGGCCGGAATCATTGGTGTTGCACAGGTATTTGCGCTGCTTGCCGGGATAAGTCGATCTGGAATCACAATGGTCGCCGGTCTGGTTAGAGGTCTGTCTCATGAGGACGCTGCCAGATTCTCGTTCATGCTTGCGACTCCGATCATCGCAGCCGCCGGACTCTACAAGATTCCTGACATATTCTCCAGCGCTGGGGTAGGTGTACGTCCTCAGATACTCGTTGGCTCAATCTTCGCATTCATAGCGGCTTACGTATCTGTCAGATTCCTTGTCAAGTACTTCAAAACCAACAATCTGTACCCATTCGCCGCCTACTGCCTAGCTGTCGGATCTCTGCTCATCGTCCGGTTCATCTAGTACCGGTGAGTTCACCCCACCCTAGGGTAGAAACGCCGCCTGCCAGCCGTGACTCTGCAACGCTTAATAGGTTGCTCCGCAAGGTTCGATCAGAGGTCGTTGCCTGCATACGAGAGGTTGAAACTCTTGTTCGTCAACGGGAAGTCGGGAACTATCGTATCCTTGAGCGCCACGGGAAGGGCTGGCCAGTTGAACCAGGATGGATCGACGACCTTGAGTCGAGTGATCCGGGAGTCGGTGAGTTCGACCCGGTGCACTATCGTCCCGCGCCACCCTTCTGAGATCCCGACCCCACTGCCGTCCCCTTTGGCTCGAATGCCATCTATTACTACTTGCTCACTGGACTGGAGCAGTTCAAGGGCGCTCTCGATGAGACGGACCGACTCTGAAATCTCATCTCTGCGGACTAGAAATCTGCCAAGGACGTCACCTGAGTCTCGCAGTACGCCCTCGACAGTCAACGAGACCGTCGGATGGTCCCTCCGGGCGTCGATATCGATTCCGCTGGCCCGTCCCACATATCCGAGGCATCCGAGCTCAGATGCGTTCAAGCGAGACAGAGCCGCAGTTCCTGAGAAACGGTCCATGACTGTCGAGTTGGACAGTGCCAGCGCCGACACCTCAGCGATATCGGCGAGAATCTCTCTGAGTTGCGCTGGTTCGGGAATGCTTATTACTTTGGTCTCACCCGGCAAGATTGAGCCCCTTAGAAGTCGGTGACCTGTGGTCGCCAGATTGATCTGCAGCAGTCGTTCTCTGATGCGTTGAGCGTGCGCGTTGATGATTCCGAATCCGACGTCGTTTGCAAGTGCCCCCAAGTCCGAGACATGGTTGTAGATTCTCTCCATCTCGAGAAGGATGACGCGGAGCAGTCTCGAGTCCTGACCGACATCTAGTCCGAGTGCATCCTCGATCGCACATGAGTATGCCAGGGCGTGTCCAACGGCAGTATCGCCGGAGATCCTCTCGGCCACCTCGATGCCTTCCTCCACGAGACGGCCTTCGAAAAGCTTCTCCACGCCCCGGTGTACGAACCAGAGGCGTGCCTTCAACTTCAGGATTGTCTCCCCCACCACCGAGAAGCGGAAGTGGCCCGGCTCTATTATTCCGGCGTGTACGGGACCTACGGGTATCTCGTAGACGCCAACACCGTCTACGGTCAGGAAGTTGAACGGCGTCCACTCCGAATTGAAGTCCGGAACTGTACTCTGTCCGCCCAACATCGGATACCAGTCACTGGGCCACTGGGGGTGTCGTACCAATGGACGAAGGTGGGGATGGTTGGTGGGAATCACTCCGAACAGGTCGTGCATCTCCCGCTCGAATCGTCCGGCCGGAAAAGAGATGTTGCCGAGGCTAGGTAGTGTTGGATGACTTGCATCTATTACAGATCGCAACTCCACCCGTCGGTCCGGTTGTCCGGCGAGGAAGAGATGGACAGCAGTCAAGCGGTCACCTTCATCTGTGCAGCTGACAAGAGCCAGCCGGAACCCAGCATTAAACAGCTCCCGGGCCTGGGATTCAAGCTCGGTTCCACTTACGTATTCCGCGCTTCTGTTCAAACCGACTTGATTACCAGCTGGCGGGAAAAGATCGGGCCCAATCATCGCGCCACAACAGCCGCAGCCGATGAAACCAGATTCGAAAATGGACTTCCGACGAGGCCTACAAACAGGGAAGCTGACAGTCCGAGCGTCAGTGCGACATACACACTTGGTCTCGCCTTCCAGGTCGCCTCGTCTGCAGTACGCGGACCGAGCAGCATCCCGCCAAGGTGACGGATAAGTGAGACAAATCCGACAAGAAGCAGTAGCAGAGTCACCAAGAGAGGAAGAACCAAGTTGGCATTGACCATCGCGCGTGCAATAGATAGCTCCCCCACGAAAAGGGCAAACGGCGGAAGACCGACGAGCCCGACGAGTCCGATCATCATGGAGACTCCTAGAAGTCTCGAACTCTCCATCACACCGTTGAGGTCCTCAAGGAGAGTCGAGTGGCGGATCGACTGAAGCTGGCCCGAAGCTATGAAAAGAACGGTCTTGGCCAGAGCGTTTCCCACTATCACCATCAGCACACCTACGAAAGCCAACTCTGTTCCAGCTGCAGAGGCGACCGCAATGAACCCCATCTGTTCAAGACTTGAGTATGCCAGCAGCCTCTTCAAATCGCGCTGGGAGACCATGAGGGACACCGCAATAGTGAGCGTGGCAATTCCGACAATGAGAAGGCTGTTGCGTACATATCCGACTCCCAGTGCAGCATCGCCGACCACCTTCAGTCGAAGTACTACAGTGAAAGCTACCGAAAGGAGTATCCCGCTCATCAGGCCCGAGATCGGAGCGGGAGCCTGACTGTGTGCATCAGCCAACCAGGTATGAAATGGAAATAGGCCGGCCTTCGTGCCGAATCCTATAAGGAGCATGCCCATAGCGAGCCGAGTGACTGTCTTATCCATCCTCCCGGCCCTGCGCACCAAGGTGTTAAGATTCAGTGCATCGGCCGGGGAGGAACCGCTGTGTACAGACGCAAAGTAGAGCAGGACAGTACCGAGGAAGGCGAGGGTGATGCCGAAGGAACAGATCACCACGTATTTCCAGGTCGCCTCTAGCGACAGACGGGTCCTATGGTGTCCCACCAGGAAGGCGGTCGTTATCGTCGTCGCTTCGATTGCAATCCAGATCAATCCGAGGTTATTCGACAGGACCACCAGCACCATGGTGGTGAGAAACAGCGGAACGAGCGTGGCGTACTGTCGCGCATCTGACCGATCGGTGGCCCCAACCGACAACTCACGCTCGATGTAGTCAACGCTCGATACCGTCACCAAAGAACCCACCGCTCCGATAGCGATCAACAACAGGCTGGACAGCGGATCGGAGCGAAGCAGTCCGCCAAAGAGTTCCACGTGGCGCGACCGTGTGCCGAATGCAAAAAGAAGCCCTGTCCCGAGAATGGTCACAGCGGCCAGTGAATTCGCCCACTTTGTCACCGTCCGCCACCCCACCGAAAGACTTATGGCGGCGGCCAAAAGTGGCGCAATGACGGGAATGATCAAATCGATATGGTTCATCAATCCCTCAGCTCACTGAGTGCATCAAGGTCGGTGTCCTTGAACTTGGCGTGCATTCTCCCAGTCAATATAACTAGGATTGCCAACACAAGTAGGAGATCAAACGAGGCTCCAATTTCGATAATCGCGGGAACCCCGAGAGTAGCGAGAAACGCGACAGCGTCAATCCCGTTGTCCATCACCAAGAAACCGATCCCCTGGGAGAGGGCCCTCTTCCTACTAACGAGCAAGAAGACGCCGATCAGTATGACGGCAAAGGCAGCCGGGATTGCTCGAGTCTCTGGCGTCGACGCGCGCCTGAGCATCGGATGGGTAACCAGATATCCCACCATCACCAGAAGTGCAGTGACAAACAGAGCAGACGTTGTATTCACAAGTGGCTTGGTCTCTCTCGAACCGGCCGTCTCATCGGCCAATCTTCGAGACAGAACCCAAGGAAGCACTCCGCCGCGCAGCAGTATAACCATCATGCCGACCACAACAAGTTGGAGGTCTTTCAGGTATATCCCCGATACCAGTGGAATGCCGCCGACGGCGACACCTTGGACCGCCAACAATTTAATCATTGCACCGTAGTCCCTCCTCCACACGATGATCACCGAAGAGAGCAGAAGGACAGAAGCCACAAGGTCGAGAAGTGTGGTGAACTCGGATGCGCTCATCGGCCTTGTGACCCGACGAAGTAAGAGGCTGTGACTGCCAGAAGTCCAATAAGGAACGAGCCCGCCAGAAGTTCTGGAACTTTGAATAGCCTCACCTTTGCCACCACGACCTCGAACGATGCAACAAGTCCATTTAGCACCCCAACCTTGAGGGCGATTGCGGCCGTCGCCACACAGAGGCTCAACACCGAACCGGTGCCACGCTCTATCCCCCACGGCAGTATGAGGTTCGCACAGAGTCCGGTCAGCACGAGCAGTCTCACCCCCGAACTCCATTCGAGGATTGCCAGTCTTGGCCCGCTGTACTCGAGGATCATCGCCTCGTGGACCATGGTCAACTCAAGATGCGTTGTAGGGTTGTCAAACGGCAGTCTCCCCGTCTCTGCGAGTACAACGATAAGTAGAGCAATGACCGCAAGGGCACCCGTTGGACTAAGCACGAGATCACCCCGTCTAGCCGCGTTGGCGACCATTCCCGCAAGGTTCGTCGACCCGGCCGGTATCGAAAGCGCAAAGACTGCGACAAGAAGCGTCGGTTCGACAAGTGCCAGTATGGTCGTCATTCGGCTCGCACCCATTCCGCCAAAGGCGGTACCGGTGTCGAGTCCAGCGAGCACCAACGAGACCGTACCTAACAGGAGCAGTCCCACCACAGCGAACATGTCGCCGATACGGTCTGCCGGCGAGATCACGGTAACTAGGGGAACCAGAGCCGCCGCCATCAATGTTGTAGCCGCCATGATCGAGGGGGCCACCGCGAAAACCATAGTCGTGCCGATCGGATCGATCGACTGTCTGCCGAACTGCTTGCGCAGATCACGGTACGGCTGCAGAACCCCTGCCCCTTGTCGACCTTCCAACTTTGCTCTGACCTGCCGAGTCCAGCCAATCAGTAGTGGGCCAGCGGCCGCTGCCCCAACGATCTGTACGAGTGTTCCAGTGACGGAGGGAACGCTCAATGCGACACCACCAGGACGACAAACAGTCCAGCAGCACCAAGTGCGAGGTAACGGGAGATCCGTCCCGAATGGAATACCCTGACTAGGTTGGCTCCCCAGAGGAATCCCCTTAGTACTGGACGGTAGATCCGATCTTCAATCGAGTCCACGATTGTACGGCTATAACGCACCCTCTCAACTAGATAGTGCGACTCGTCATAGTGTGTCACTTCTATCCCGACCTCGGGCTTCAATACATTGTCGAAAACCCGCTGCAGCGGTTCGGCGAACGAGGTGGCCGTGTACTGCATCCGCTCACCAAGGATTCCATTCCCACAGGCCCAGAGGTTTGCATCTCTATTAGGAAGGCGGTTCGTCTTTCCGAAACTGGAGATGGCGACCTGTGCCAAGACTACGAGGATTACCGTAGAACCAGCAAGAAGAATTGGCGAGGTTGAGCCAGCGAAGCCCGGTATCGAAAGGATGGCTCCCAGCCTCGGCGGACTCACCGAAACACCTCGATACAAAACAGTCATCAGAGATGTGAGCACTCCATTGAACAGGGCTGGGGCGATCGCAACTGCTAAGCAGCCAACCGCAGCCACTGCCATTCCAGCCAGCATCGGCAGTCCAACCTCCGTCGCCGACTCCGCTCCTTTCGACCTCGGTCTGGCTAGGAAGCCGACCCCATACGCCTTCACCACTGCGGCCGTACCGAGTCCTGTGGTAAGTGCCAGTACTCCCACCGCTACGGGGATGGCAAATTCGAGGGGTGCGCTCGAACCGAAGTGGGAATGTATCAGGCTCTGTAGCAACAGCCACTCTCCCACGAAGCCCGCACCGAGCGGCAGTCCGCTGGCTCCAAGGGCACCAACAGCGAACATTGACGAGGTGACCGGAAGTCTCTTGGCTAAGCCCCCCATCAGGTCAAGATTCCTGAGTCCAGTTGCAGAATGCACTGCGCCAGCCGCAAGAAAAGTAAGGGTCTTGAAGGCAGCGTGCGCCAACAATTGGTAGGTGCCTGCAACAAGGGCAACTGCGGCCAGCTCATACTGACCGTACCCGCCAAGCAGCATTGACATGCCGATTGCAAGGACGACGATACCCATATTCTCGGTCGTCGAGTATCCAAGGAGTCTCTTGAGGTCCGTTGCGACTGACGCTTGAAGGGCCCCGTAGAGTGCGGATACGGCCCCGACCGAGAGGGCGACCACACCCCACCACCTAGGTCCGTGACCCAACAATTCGAGATCTACTCGCATGATCCCGTAGATCCCCATGGCGGCCATCACTGCACTCATTACCGCCGAGACCGGACCTGGCGCCTCGGCGTGTGCTCGAGGGAGCCAGACGTGCAGAGGAACAAGCCCCGCCTTTGACCCAAATCCGATAAAAGTCAGAACGAATACGAGGTCTCGAAGTGACTCGGAGAGGTGGTGTGAGGTAATCGCGAGTGTCGAGAAGACACCGGCAGATCCTCCCGACATAATCAGTGTCCCGACCAGAATCGCAAGAAAGCCGAGTTGGGTTAGCGCGCCATACCACTGGGCGGCGTCACGTACTTCCTTCTTCCTATACTCGGTCAACAAAAGCAACATCGATGAGACTGCCATCAGTTCCCACATCAGCAACAGTGTCGTCACCGAGCCGGCAAGAAGTACTGCGATCACCGTGAGCAGAAATAAAGGGAGCATCATCAGAGAAAAGGTGCCGGAATGAGAGTGCCGGTAGTAACCGATCGAGTAGGTCCCGACTGCTATTCCGACTGCACCGTTCATTAGAAGGAACAGGCCAGAGGTTGAATCAGCCGAGAACTGCAATCCGCTAAATGGAAGCAGCCATGAGATCGAGACCGAAGCTATACCTCCGGACATAGCGGCTATGCCTAGAACGATACTGAGTCCGCCCACAAGGATTGTGGATGTCCCAACTAGCAGCGGGCGACTTCCACGAGGCTCCTTACGATGGGCTTCGACCGGCCGACTCTGAAGATCGGTCATCGTCCAGTCACGCAGCGCAGAACCCCTATTATCTGCGACGGGTCTGGTGGGCAGCCAGGTATTTCAAAATCTACATCGACTAAATCTGAGAGTTGACCCCTCACGGCATACGAATCCAAGAAGATCCCCCCAGAGACGGCGCAGTCGCCAACCGCTATAACCAGGGCAGGGGCCGGTACAGCGTCGAGGGTCTCCTGAAGAGCTCTACTCATATTCTGGGTAACAACACCGGTCACTAGCAATCCGTCTGCGTGGCGCGGAGAGGCAACCAGGCGAACTCCGTAACGTTCGGCGTCATACACCGGAGAGAAGCAACCAGAAATCTCGATCTCGCAGCCGTTGCAAGAACCTACATCGACGTGGCGCAACTGCAGCGAACCGTGCAATCGCTCAACGGCATCCGGCTCAGATGGGTCCCTATCCGCAGTCTTTTCGGCAACCCTACCGGTTCGAACGATCTTACCTATCAGGCCCATCGGCACTCCTGGCTGGACTGACGCGGCCCACGACACCGGAGCCATACCTAAATTTCATACCCGTATATCTTATAGATCTATGATTTCATTTAACAACAATCTTACAGATTTTGCGGATACTTGGGCCGATACGCGCCCCGGGGCAGGCCTAACAGCCAGAGTTCGGCAAATCAGGGTCTTGGTCGCCCCGCTAGGGCTGGGAGTTCAGTTAGGGTCGCTCTCGAGTTCTTCGAGGAGCTCTCGCGACTGCAAAAGTGAGGAGGTAAGGATGCGCTTGGCCACCTCGAGGAGTTCAAAAATGTCAGGGTTCTCAACAGAGTAGATAACGCTTGGCCCCTCCTTCCGCGTTTGCACAAGGTTGGCACGGCGTAGGGTTGCTAGTTGCTGAGAGAGGTGAGACGCCTCGATACCGACCTCAGGAACCAGCTGTCCAACCGACCGCTCACCCTCCCTAAGCACCTCGAGTACGCGAATCCGTGCAGGGTGACCGAGGGTCTTGAAGAACTCAGCCTTCAGCTGATGGATTGGCACCGCCACGGTTGACCTCACAGATTGATGTGTAGACATAGCGAGTCATCGCCGCCTCGCATGTTCGCAAAGCATAGTCGCAGAGTTCATTTATTTATCATCTACTAAAGTACTGTTGATTTTCACACGGGGGACACGAATCGATCCATAAACGGCCATGGCATCTTTTCCACTCTGAACTGCTACGCACCTCAACCGACTTGGTATCGAATTGACACTCAGCCCATCGAACCCAGTTTCCTTGGCAAAGTGAACTACAACGAACCTTCACCACAATCGCAGACTAGGTCTGCCACCCAAGCGTCGAACAATTTTTGACTAGATCGCCCAGACAAACAGCTGCGTTCTGCGGCGAGGATCAAATGATTTCATACGAAGCACTTTGGTTGGTCGCCATCGCCAGTCGAGACTGGCTGCACGCGAACAGAACCCAACATTCACTCTTAGAATCAGAGGGAAAATGCCATTATGGCCTTCTGTCAACCTGGTATTACTGCAGCGATTAGCACCCGGTTGTAACGACCCTCAACTCGTCGAAATGCTCGTGGACAATTTGGGAAAAGTTGCTCTCGTCGTTTCCACTTATCCACCGTTCAAATGAAATCTTGAAGACCGCGATCCCCGCCTCGGCCGCCAGGCTGGCAGACGGCTCCCTGACACCACGTCGCCGCAGAGCCTCTGCTATCGCAGCTGTCAGAGTTGCGAGTTTGATGAGTTCACGCTCTTGTAGTTCGGTGTTAGTGCCTATGACGCTCTGCCGTCGCAGAGTGAATTCCCGTCGTTCCTGAAAGAAGTCCGCCACGGAAGCAATTGCAGTAGCGACCGCTTCTATCGGCCTGTCCTGTTCTGGGGCCCCAGCAACAATACCCACAAGGAACTGCTCTAGTGAGCTCGCACCAGAGAAGAGAACCTCTCGCTTATCGACGAAGTACCTGAAGAAGGTTCGCTCTGTGAGACCTGCTCGTTCAGCGATCTCCGCCACGGTAGTCTGCTCGAATCCATGCTCGCCATATAGATCCAAAGCTGCCTGTTCGAGTCGACCCCGCGCATTTGGTTCCCATCGGCCCACGCACTTATATTACGTGACATCAGTGACTGACATGGCCTGCTTTAGTCATGACATACACTGACATCAATCACTCCGCTGCATTTCATAGTTGCAGTCGGTTGATCGACTGGAGGAAGCATGCGCATATTCGTCACCGGAGCGTCGGGTTGGATCGGCTCGGCGGTCGTTCAAGAACTCATCGAACACGATCACAAGGTCATCGGATTAGCTCGCTCGGACGCCTCGGCTATATCCCTCGCCGCCAACGGGGCAGAGGTCCAACGTGGTGACTTGGATGATTTAGACACCCTGCAAGCCGTAGCCGCTGAGTCTGATGGTGTAATCCACCTCGCCTTCAAACACGACATCGCGTTTTCGGGAGGTTTCCAAGACGCCGCCGATGCCGACCGTAGGGCTGTCGAGTCAATCGGCCGTGCCTTGGAAGGTTCGGGGCGACCATTTGCCATCGCCTCCGGAACGCTTGGACTTGCAATAGGCGGTAAGCCCGCGACCGAACTGGATGGGCACGCTCTGGATACATCAGTGCCTGCTCTGGGCAACGGCCCACGCACTCGGTGGGCCACCTCCGAATTCGTAATCTCGTTGGCACAGCAGGGCGTCCGCTCATCAGTTGTACGTCTGCCCCCTACTAACCATGGCGACGGAGACCATGGGTTCATAGCCAGCCTGATCGGCATCGCACGCGACAAAGGCGTCTCCGGATACATCGGAGATGGGAGCAGTCATTGGCCCGCAGTACACCGACTGGACTCCGCTCGACTTTTCCGTCTGGCAGTGGAAAAGGCACCTGCTGGATCGACTCTGCACGCAGTAGCTGACGAAGGCATCACGATCCGTGAAATCGCCGAGATAGTAGGTCGACACCTCGACATCCCGGTCGTCTCCATCCCTTCCGAGCTCGCCGAGAGCCACTTCACATGGATGGCCGGCTTCCTAGCAGCTGACAGTCCAGCTAGCAGCGCTCTCACCCGTGCGTTGCTCGACTGGGAGCCGACCAATTTAGGACTAATCGAAGATCTCGAACAGGGACACTACTTCGTCAAGTAGACGAATTATCACAGGCATTATGCCTCTTGGATAGTGCCTCAATGAGCTGGCTCTCACTCTAAGGGAGTTATTTCACCGACTGGATACCTAGACCATCAGCTTGCAACGGGCCTCGGACGGTCCACAGGACTTTATATCTATATAACCCTCCGGTCTGTTAACTTTGGCGATCCCAATCTGCAATGCCACGGAAGACTCGCCTCGTCTCTTTTCAGATTTCGGGAAGGTGTTGGAGCGCGCTCGTCCAAAACGTCATTGGAACAGGGGAAATCCACTCTCCAATACCAAAGCGGGTGGCCGTTGAACCCGAATAAAACTGGATGCCGCCATAGTGATATTGAAGGCACGGAGCGCCGTTCTACATCTGCCACAAATTCACTAAAAGGCACTGAGTCCATTGGTGTAGAAAGAGCGGGCTACAGACCCTCATAGGAGACCATTTCGCCCTTGTGACTTCCGCCTCCGCGCGTTAACGCGACTACGAGAAACCGCTGACCTCAGTGCTAATCAAGCTGGTCAGGTCAAAAGGACCGTATGAGTCCGTCCCAAATAGCAGATGAGGCTCTAGTTCATGCTCCAACGTACGAGGCGAGGTACTTGCCAGTGAGGGTGGATCGGGAGGCGACCAAAGAGGCCGGCGTGCCTTCAAAAACAACCTGACCGCCGTCATGGCCCGCGCCGGGACCGAGGTCAATGATCCAGTCAGCGTGCGCCATTACCGCCAGATGGTGCTCGATAACGATTACCGACTTGCCTGAATCGACAATCCGGTCAAGCAGGCCAAGGAGCTGTTCGACATCGGCGAGGTGCAGACCAGTCGTCGGCTCGTCGAGTACGTAAATCCCCCCCTTTTCGGCCATGTGGGTAGCCAGTTTCAACCTCTGCCGTTCGCCGCCAGATAAGGTATTCAAAGATTGGCCGAGGCTTAGGTAGCCGAGCCCTACATCGACGAGTCGACCAACAATACTATGTGCGGATGGTGTGTGCGTTCCACCGGGCCCGAAGAACACATCGGCCTCGTCCACCGACATCGCCAACACTTCACTTATGTTCAGACCACCCAACCGATGCTCCAGCACCGCAGCCTGATAGCGCTTTCCGTCGCACTCGTCGCAAACCGTGGCCACTCCGGCCATCATGGCAAGGTCTGTATAGATAACACCAGCCCCGTTACAGTTGGGGCATGCTCCTTCGGAGTTAGCACTGAACAGTGCGGGCTTTACGCCGTTGGCTTTAGCGAAGCTCTTTCGGATCGGGTCGAGAAGCCCGGTATAAGTGGCGGGGTTGCTCCGGCGCGAACCGCGTATCACTCCCTGATTACTTGAGACGATACCCAAATCGGTAGGAATAGACCCATGCACGAGCGAACTTTTGCCTGAGCCGGCCACGCCAGTTACCACGACGAGTGTCCCTAACGGGATGTCAACGTCGATATTGCGCAAATTGTGCTTCGTGGCGCCTCGAATCTCCAATTTTCCTCTTGGCAGCCGGAGTGTCTCTTTAAGTGCCGCCCGGTCATCTAGATGTCGCCCGGTCAGTGTGCCGCTTGCTCGTAATCCTTCAACTGTGCCTTCGAAGCACACAGTGCCACCCGCCACACCGGGGCCAGGGCCGAGATCGATAACGTGGTCAGCGATCGCAATCGTCTCCGGCTCGTGTTCGACGACCAGCACTGTGTTCCCCTTGTCTCGCAGTCGTATAAGCAGACTGTTCATCCACTGGAGGTCGTGGGGGTGAAGGCCCGCTGTCGGCTCGTCAAATACGTAGGTTACGTCGGTGAGCGAAGAACCGAGGTGGCGGATCATCTTGGTACGTTGCGCCTCACCGCCTGATAAGGTACCCGGCGGTCGGTCGAGCGAAAGATAGCCCAACCCGATCTCCACGAAGGAGTCGAGGGTCTGTTGCAGCGCTGCCAGCAATGGCGATACCGAAGGTTCGTCAATCCCACGGACCCATTCCGCTAGGTCACTGATCTGCATCGCGCACGCATCGGCAATGCTGATCCCACCAATTCGCGTCGAACGGGCCGCTTCATTAAGCCGGGTTCCATCGCACTCAGGACAGGCAGTAAATGTGACTGCCCGGTCCACGAAGGCCCGGACATGGGGTTGAAGTGAATCGGGGTCTTTGGAGAGAAACGACCTCTGAAGCTTCAGGATCAGTCCTTCGAATGTTACATTCACCCCGCTGACCTTGATCTTCACTGGTTCGTGATAGAGGAAGTCAGCAAGTTCCTTTTTGGTGAACTCTTTGATCTGCTTGTTTGGGTCTAGGAAGTCTGAATCGATGTACGGCCGGACAGCGAAGAAGTTGTCAACTGTGTAGCCCGGAATGATGATCGCACCCTCGGCTAGCGACTTGCTGTCATCGTACAGCTGAGCGAGGTCGAAATCGGTGACTGTGCCCAGTCCCTCGCATCGCTGACACATTCCGCCCGCGCGAGTGAAGGTCTGCTTCACTGTCTTGCTGGCACCTCGTTCCACTGTGATGGTGCCACTTGCTCGGACCGAAGGAACGTTGAACGAGAGGGCGTTGGGAGGACCAACGTGCGGCTGGCCGAGTCGACTAAACAGGATGCGAAGCATTGCGTTGGCATCGGTAGCGGTTCCTACGGTGGAACGGGCGTTTGCACCCATTCTCTCCTGGTCGACGACGATCGTGGTCGAAAGACCTTCAAGCACATCAACGTCGGGCCGCGCCAGTGTTGGCATGAAGCCCTGTACGAAGGCACTGTAGGTCTCATTGATCAGTCGCTGCGACTCTGCTGCGATGGTGCCGAACACAAGAGAACTTTTGCCGGACCCTGAGACGCCGGTGAAAACTGTCAGTCGACGCTTCGGTATCTCGACATTAACCGCCTTGAGATTGTTAACCCGAGCACTGTGCACGCGGATTAGATCGTGGCTATCGGCAACGTGCTGCACACCGGACTGACTGCCATAGCCCGTCTCATTGTTCATACTTTCTCCATCTTTAAGTTGCAACGGTGGGCGCCCCGGTGAGCTAGGTAGGACTCGCCGACCTAGATTTCAACAGATTCAATTGGTAATCACCTGCCATGTGGACCCAACGTTATCCACTCGGCCCGGTCGGGATAGGTCATCTGGGTAAGTCGAACCTATCCCGCTACCTCAGTCAGCTCTAGGTACAAAGCGACGGCAATCACGCCTCATCTGGTTCAAGTCTCGGGCTATCGAGCATCCCTTATCAGAGCGGCACGCCAACTGTTTGAAACTCGCACCGCTAGAAGGCCAACAATTTCGTACCCTCCACGCCCGGCCAACCAAGGTGGAAAGTGAATCTATCACCACGTCATTGGTGGCGAGTGTCCATCTCAAAGTTACCGGTTCTGTTTTCGCCCTCGATGGTGGTCATCTCCCGAATAACTCCCAGTCCTACCCCGAATCGCGTGGACAGCCGCCAGTCCCCAGTTTCATTCCGGCTGGAATGTTCTTCAAGCTAGATGTAGTAATCGTCTCGCCGTTGCATCATAAAGTGGGAACTGGGTACAGCACAACCACGAAAGTGGCAGTAGCAAACCCGCCAACGTCTTGGCTCACTTTTAGCTTTTAGCAATTCCGTATCCAATCTGCGCTGATAAAGCGGAAGGGATTCAGAGTTCACCGATCCTGAATGAGCCCGAGGACGTTCCCATCTGGATCGGTGAACGTAGCAACCAGACGGCCGCCGCCGACATCGTGAGCCGGCTCTTTCAACGTCGCACCGGCGGCTGCAACCTCAACCAGTTTCGCCTCTATGTCCGAAACATGCCAGTAGGCCACCGGTGTGGCCATGCCCTTCGGTCCGCCGCCCGGGACCAGCCCAATGTGCTGTCCCGCAGCTTCGAATCCGACGTAGTAGGACTCATCTGTCTGCGGAGAAATCCCGAGCAGGGCGGTGTACACCGCCTTCGATCTCTTCAGATCCGACACTGGATGCAGGACGGTCTTGATTCCCTGGGTGGAAGAATCTGTCATGTTCACTCCTGAAGTCGTGGGTCACGTGGCCCCGATTTATACGGTCTTGGCGGCACAAACGGCGGGTTGCACGATGAAGAACTAAATCACGGGTCTACCCTCTCTGAAGTCTACTTCCAGCCAAGACCGCTTTGAAGGTCCACATTCTCACCACTTACAGCGCGCACAAACTATGGCGGAATGATGAAAATTACGAAGTGTGTACCGGCTGTCGAGTCGGGTTGGAGCCTACTTCGCGCCAGTTGACAAAACATTGCCAAAGGTCGAGTGTGTTACTCATACGGATACTTTGGTGGAGACGATGGGACTCGAACCCACGACCCCCTGCTTGCAAAGCAGGTGCTCTACCAGCTGAGCTACGTCCCCTGGATTTACTGGTGGGGCTAGCTGGAATCGAACCAGCGACCTCAGCATTATCAGTGCTGCGCTCTAACCGACTGAGCTATAGCCCCCTTGAGAATAAGTGAGATTACCCGCTCTGACTGACGTTCGACGCCCCCGCTCTGACATTGAGACCGATTCCACCAACTAGTTCCATCACCATATTGAAGATTCTCACCGATATCGCCGTCAGGATCGATCCTATGGCCACCAGAACCACTAGGAATCCAACTGCGACCACGAACACCTGCGTTCCCCGAAAAGAGTAGGTCGACGAGCCCGTGAGCGACCTGATCAGATGGTTGAGTTTCAAGACCAACCCGGCACGCGATGCAATAGTCCAAAGGATCATCCCAGCAACCAGAAACACCAAAGCCATCAACGAGTAGAAGACCAGCACGACTCTAAACACCGACAGCGCACTCATTCCTACGACATTGATCCGCTGGTAGGGCCTCTTGCCGACCTTTGGAGTGCGGATGCGTGGCTTGCGCGGCAGAACAACTCGTGTCGAACTCCCAGGGGCCGTCTTCTGCTTCTTGACCCCAGGTGCAGATGGAGTTCTTGTGGCACCCTGTGCACGACCATCACCAGCTGCCATTGCTCACCACCTTGTCCCGTCGAATCGGACTGTCAAAAGTTATCACTAGACGACATTACCCGACTATTCAACAGATTCGATGTGGGCCGGTGTCAGGGCCACAGCTGAGACTTCCTGACTCTCATCAACGTTTATTATCCTGACTCCCGTCGCGTCCCTCCCCTGTGTCGAGACATTGCTGGCATTTATCCTTATCGTCACTGCCTGAGAGGTCACTATTAAGATCTCGTCGCTCTGCTCTACAACCATCGCAGACACGAGCTTGCCTCGCTGATCGGTGGTTCTGATCGCCTTTACGCCTGCGCCACCACGGCCCTGGAGTGGAAATGAAGACGATCTAGTCCGCTTACCGTAGCCTCTTGAAGTTACGAAGAGGATATAGTCCATCGCCTTCACCACGTCCACTGACACTACGTGGTCGCCGGGCTTCATACGCATACCACGGACTCCCATGGCAGCCCTTCCAGTTGCCCGCACGTCCTCGAGGCCGAACTTTATACCCATGCCAAGCGACGAAAACATCACGAGCTCGTCACCGCTGTGCGCAATGAGTACCTTTACCAGCCGGTCATCATCTCGAAGACCAATCGCAATGATTCCCTCTCGCCTCGACTTGTCGTACTCCCCGATGGCTGTTCGCTTCACCATTCCCGAAGCGGTCACGAAGACCAGGTCGAACCCATCCGGGAAGGTCTTTGTGTCAAGAATTGCAGCGACCGACTCCTCTCCATCTAGAGCAAGGAGGTTCACAATGGCCGTTCCACGAGCCGAACGTTCGAAGATCGGAATCTCGTGAGCTCGGATCCGGAAGACCCTACCCCTCGAGGTGAACACGAGGAGGTATGCATGGGTGGTTGTCTGAAGTACGTGTGTGATGAGGTCCTCCTCCTTCACACGCGCTCCCATTACGCCACGTCCCCCACGCCCCTGGGTCTTGAAGCTGTTGTCGGAGACCGACTTGATATATCCAGATCTGGTGAGCATCACTACGACTGGCTCATCGTCGATCAGGTCCTCCTGATCGAAACTTCCCGGATCCTTGACTATCTGTGTACGTCGCGGCTCGGCAAACTTCTCTGATATCCTCGCAATCTCATCCTTTAGTACAGCTCGGAGCTTTACGGGATCACCAAGTATGAGTTCCAGTTCTGCGATGGTTAGCGCGAGCTGTTCCATCTCGGATTCGAGCTCCGAACGGCCGAGTCGGGTCAATCTTCCGAGGGTCATGTCGAGGATGTGGTTCGCCTGTATTTCAGTGAAAGACAGTGGTTCAGCCATGAGTGATGCTCTGGCAGCCGGTCTATCCTCCGAACCACGGATCAGCGCAATTACGACATCGAGCTGGTCGATACAGCGAAGAAGGCCCTCAACTATGTGGGCTCTATCCTGAGCTCTTTTCAGACGAAACTCGGAGCGACGGGTAAGTACCTCGATCTGGTGGTCGACGTATGCAACTAGTGCTTGTCTCAGATTCAACACCCTCGGGACACCGTCGACGAGTGCGAGCATGTTCACGCCGAAACTGGTTTGAAGTGGCGTGTGCTTGTAGAGATTGTTCAGGACAATCAGTGGATTCGCATCTCTTTTCAGCTCCACAACCAGACGCGTCTTCCGGCCGGCCGAATCGTCCTGTACGTCCCTGATCCCATCGACGATCTTGTCTTTGACCAGTTCGTCAATTTTTTTTGACACCTGCTCTACGGAGGTCTGGTATGGGAGTTCGGATATGACAATCCTCGTCCCGGTTTTGGCCTCTTCTATCTCTGCTACAGCGCGCAACTTGACCGAGCCCCTGCCGGTCAGGTATGAGTCGCGGATCCCACTTCTACCAAGGATCTGAGCCCCGGTTGGGAAGTCCGGTCCCTTGACAAATTCCATCAGATCCTCGGGTGTGGCGTCAGGATTGTCGATCAGATGTACGGTGGCGTCTATGACCTCTTTGAGGTTGTGCGGCGGGATATTTGTCGCCATGCCGACCGCAATCCCTTGCGAGCCGTTGACTAGAAGGTTTGGAAATCGGCTCGGGAGAACCTCGGGCTGCAGTTCGGTTCCGTCGTAGTTGGGATAGAAATCGACCGTATTCTCGTCGATTCCCGCCATCAACTCCATTGAGATAGATGCCAAGCGGCACTCTGTATAACGGGATGCGGCTGGTCCTAATGAGGGATCTGGAGAACCGAAGTTGCCGTGTCCATCGATGAGGGGGTGGCGGAGACTGAAGTTCTGGACCATCCTGGCGAGCGCCTCGTAGATGGCACTGTCGCCGTGTGGGTGGAACTTGCCCATGACGTCTCCGACGACCTTCGAACATTTCACATACGGTCTGTCGGGCCTGAGACCTTCAGAAAACATCGAATATAGAATGCGCCGATGGACCGGCTTCAGCCCGTCTCTGGCATCTGGAAGTGCCCGTGAGATGATAACCGACATCGAGTACTCGATGAATGAGCGCTCCATCTCGTCTTGGATCTCGATGAGTTCCACATCTTCTGCAAAAACTCCACTGCCTGAACCCGAATCTGGGGACAACTTCTACCTTCCTAAACCTGTCTCCGCCGTCTCCGGCTAACTGAAGACCTCACTCCAAGTCGCCCTAGAAGTCGAGGAATCTGACATCTTTTGCGTGGGTCTGGATGAATCTCTTCCGCAGCTCCACGTCTTCACCCATCAGGACCGAACACACCTCGTCAGCGAGAACGGCGTGTTCGACATTGACCTGGAGTAGCGAGCGCTTCTCCTTGTCCATGGTTGTGTCTCGCAATTCGTCGAAGTCCATCTCCCCGAGGCCCTTGAGGCGATTGAACTCCTTGGAATGATTCGGGTGGTCGGACAGAAACACCTTCTTAGCTGCGTCGTCTTTCAGGTAGACCTTCTCCTTGCCAACCAGTGTGGAATAAAGGGGCGGCTGGGCGACGAATACATGTCCGGCCTCCACCATCGGAGCCATCTGCCTAAAGAAGAAGGTGAGTAATAAGGTTCGAATGTGTGATCCGTCGACGTCGGCGTCGGCCAGAATGATTATCTTGTGGTAACGAATTTTGGCGATGTCAAACTCTTCGCCGATACCAGCGCCGATGGCCGATACCAGTGCCTGAATCTCGAGGTTGGCGAGCATCTTGTCAATTCTTGCTCTCTCGACGTTCAGAATCTTTCCACGAATCGGTAGAATCGCCTGCGTACGAGGGTCTCTCGCCTCTTTGGCTGAGCCGCCAGCACTGTTTCCCTCAACAATGAAAATCTCCGATTCCGCTGCATCTCTAGATGAGCAGTCGACGAGCTTGCCTGGCAGACCCGCCCCTTCCAAAGCGGACTTGCGTCGGGTAAGGTCTCTCGCCTTTCGAGCAGCGAGGCGCGCTTGAGCCGCAAGATTCGCCTTCTGGACTATCTGGGAAGCCTCCTTGGGGTTCTCCTCCAGCCACTCAGCCAGCTTCTCGTTCGTTGCCCTTTGAACCAGGGAGCTCATTGAGGTGTTCCCTAGCTTGGTTTTGGTCTGGCCCTCAAACTGCGGGTTGGAGAGTTTGACTGAGACGATCGCAGTCAGTCCCTCTCTAACGTCTTCGCCTGAAAGGTTATCGTCCTTCTCCTTCAGCAAGTTCTTGGCCCGCGCATACCTGTTGATCACATTGGTGAGTGCTTTTTTGAAGCCCTCCTCGTGTGCTCCACCCTCCTGGGTGGCTATACCGTTCGCGTAGCTATGCAGTCCTTCGTTGTAGGCGGTGTTCCACTGGAAAGCTACCTCTACTTCTTGGGATTCGGTTCCGAGCTTCTCACTGACCTCGAAGTGGCCTACCTTCTTGAAGAGGGCCTCTTTGGGTGCATTGAGGAACTTTACGAAGTCGACAATGCCTCCGTCGAACCTGAACTCGATCTTTTGGATCGATACAGGTCGAAGATCTTCGAATACTATGTGCAAACCCTTGTTCAAGTATGCGATTATCTCGAGTCTCTCGACGATCTTCGCAGACTGAAAATCGGTCTCCTCAAAGACCGACGGATCTGGCCAAAACCTTACTGAAGTCCCTCTCCGGCCCCTTGGCGACGGCCCGACGTCTGCTAGTGGCGCGTCTGGAACTCCTCCGTTAGAAAATGACATCCGATATCGGCGACCACCACGGTCTATCTCCAGCTCGAGTCTCGATGAAAGGGCGTTGACCACCGAGATGCCGACGCCGTGGAGCCCACCAGAAACCTGGTACCCACCGGAACCGAACTTGCCTCCAGCGTGAAGGACTGTTAGGACTATTTCCGCTGCGCTTTTGGTTGGATCGGTGTGGTGGGGCTCAACGGGAATCCCCCTACCGTCGTCGACCACCTGGCAGCTTCCATCTGGGTGGATAGTTACGAAAATCTCAGTACACGCGCCCGCCATCGCCTCATCTACTGAATTATCGACAACCTCAGTGATCAGGTGATGCAGTCCTGAGGGTCCAGTCGAGCCGATGTACATACCGGGCCTCTTCCGGACCGGATCGAGTCCTTTGAGTACGGTAATGTCCTTCGCTGTGTAGTCACTCAACTCGGAACCATGCTTCAAACGCGCATCTTCGGCACTCATAGCCATAGAGAAGACCTCACCAGATCAAAGGGACGGACACAGGGCCAGATCTAGGACAGGCCCCACTAGCTGCCCTAATAGCACTTAAATTCTACTTCCTTGGGCCATGAATTCCGCTGTTTATTGATAACAAAACTGGCCCTGAAGTGCTCATATCACCGATCTAACCGTAGTTTCACTTCAACTGTCAGCCCAGCATCACTCAAAGCCCGTTGAATCTGCAATCTGCGCATCCTGAAAGCAATGAGGGTTGTGGTTGTATCCACTCTGATGAGAACCTCTTTTTCGCTCATCTTGTCGATAGACCAGAGTTTGTTGAAGTTATCGCCAACTACTGCGGCTATGACGTCTTCGGCACTGCGGTAGTCGGAACTCGGCATGATCTCCAACCACCTCTCGATCTTCGAAAGCGAAAATCGGATCGGTTTTGGTTCATACATCTGCGAACCTTCCGTCAACCACACGGAGTACCTCTGCTATCGATTCCACAGAGGTAGGCACCGAAGTAGCTGTGAGGAGTACTTGGCCCTCCGGCATCACATCTAGAACGCTCCTTGCTCTGGTAGAGTCGAGCTCAGACAGAATGTCGTCGAGGAGTATCACTGGTGGTTCACCCAACTGATCGTTCAGTAGCAGGCACATTCCTGCCTTTAGAACATACGAGATCGTCCTCTGCTCTCCCTGGGAAGCACATAGTCGTGCTGCCATCCCTCCGAGAGAAATCAGCAGGTCGTCCCGGTGTGGACCGACGCCAGTCTGTTGCCTACGCAGATCTTCATCTCTATTGGCTATCAGGGCCGACTCCAAATCTCCTTTCCAGCTCCTTGAGTAGTGGATCTCCATTTCGCCTTTTCCGCCTGAAAGCTCCTTGTAAAGTTCTGCACAAAGTGGCTGTAGCTGTAGAACAAGTGACTCGCGCCGGTCGGCTAGGTCGGTGCCAGCGTAAGCAAGCTTCTTGTCCCAAACATCCAGACTCCAGTTAACCTCCTCGAGAGTCGACCGGTTTGCCGACTTCAACAGGGCGGCTCTCTGCTTTAGAATTCTGTCCGTCTCATCTACGAGTCTGCTTGAAGATCTCGACAACATTGATAAAAAGTCATCTAGCAGGGTTCTACGGTTCATAGGTGACCCTTTGACCAACTGGAGATCATCCGGGTTGAACTCGATCACGGGGATCTCGCTTCGAAGGTCGGAGATCCGAGGTACCTGCTTCTTGTTGACGAGGTGGCGATCCCTGGTGGAACGATTTATAGAGCAGTCGATCGTAAGTTCCCTGCCTTTTGTCGTCACAATGGCGTGCAAGATGCTTGATTCAGATCCATTTCGAATCAAGACGTCCTTGGTGGAACTTCGGAAGCTTCCGCCGGTGGATGCGTAGAAAACTGCCTCTATCAAGTTCGTCTTGCCGTGCCCGTTATCCCCAACAATCGCGGTTATCCCGGACTTACCTGGGGAGAAGACGGTACTTGACCAGTTGCGAAAGTCGATGAGTTCTATTCGCTCTACCCACGCCAACGGGGAGGCCTATTTGATTCGAATCGGCATCAGGAGGTACTGAAAATTCCTGTCCGTTGTGTTGGTGATGCAGGCTGGTCTATTCGATTCAGAAAACTCCATCCTTACTGAATCGGAAGAGACTGCGTCCACGCCCTCAATCAGTAGTTCTGGATCGAAAGCCGCTACGAAGTCCTCACCAGTGAACTTCACGTCAAGTTGCTCGGTGGCCTGTCCTACCTGCGGAATCTTTACAGATAGCTCCAGAGAGGACTCGGTCATTTCCATTCGAAGGTGAGTAACGTCCCTTGCTTCTCTCGCCATTCTCCTGAGCCGTCGCAAAGAGTCGAGCAGCTCGGCCTTCTCTACGGTCAGTTCCCTTGGATATGAAGGCTGGAGGATCTGACGATAATCTCTGAACTTCTCATCGATCATACGTGTGGTCAAACGAACACCGGAGAACTCGAAGGTGGCCTCCTTTTTGCCGACCTTGATTCCGATGGTCTCACCACCTTTCTGAAAGGCCTGCGATATCCTCTCGAGCTCTGATAGTGCCCTTGAGGGAACGATCACCTCTGCTCCACTCTCATCAGAGAGGATCTCAAGGCCCTGAATGTCCCGTAGAGCGAGCCTGACTCCATCGGTGGCTACGAGCCTCACACCACCTTCTATCGCTGAGAATAGAACACCTGTGTACATGACATCTCTGGAGTCGTCCTTTGATGCTGCCCTCAGAACCTGCTTGAGCCCCTCCCTGAATTCAGAGTCGTTGACTACTACCGCCTCTGGCTCTGGACCACGCAGAAATGGAGGATCGACGTCTGGTTGAACGAATACTTTGAATTCACTACGTCCAACTGAGAAAACGGCAGTTGAATCATCCGATACGAAGTCAACTGCTCCATCGGGTAAAGCCCGGACTAGGTCAACTGTGGGAGAGAGAGGAACTACGGCCACTCCCTCTTCAAGCGACGCCACTTCAATCGTGGCTTCGATAGTCAGATCGTTATCACGACCAGATACCTTCAGGCCTCTCCCGTCTAGTTCGAGTTTCACCGACCCCGAAGACGAAGGTCTGTTACTCGCTCTGGAGCCTGCACTCAGCGCCTCGAACAGGGAGACCTTGTCACAACGAAATCTCACTAGAACTCCTCTTTGTTGGATATATCTTTAGTAGTGGTAATAGGTGCTGTGGATTGTGGACTACTCGACTCTGTTCCAGCTCAAGACTAGTTTCATTTCCACAGTCACAGACGTTCAATCCACAAGCTGGTTTACTTGGGTCTCAATTGCCTGTTGATGGGCTGTGTAGAAGTCGTCCATTTTCGACAGGAGATCCACAACGAGATCGATGACTTCCACACCGTTATCAACAGTGCTATCAACACCCTCAGTGAGGTCTATGACTTGAATCACGTCTCGAGCGATCGTCATCGGGCCGCAGCTGCAGATCTAACTAGTGAGGAAAGCTCTGTCACGTGACGATAAGTATCCCGTTGCTCGCCCATAAGTCGTTCTATCTTGTCCACGGCGTGCATTACGGTCGTATGGTCACGGCCACCAAACTCTTTGCCTATGGCTGGAAAGCTAAGGTCGGTGAGCTCCCTGAAGACATACATAGCTATCTGACGCGCTGTCACGATGGGTTTCTTTCGTGAAGTGTCCTGGAGTGCGAATATTGAGCAGTTGAAATATTTAGCGGTCTGGTCAAGTATCAGTTTTGGCGTGATATTGGCCTCCCCATCTCCACCAGCAATGTCGCTAAGTATCTCTTTAGCAAGTGACAGATCCATCGATGTTCCGTTAAGGGAAGCGAATGCCGATACCCGGATCAGAGCCCCTTCTAATTCCCTTATGTTGTCCCGCGCGCTCGACGCGATGAATTCGGCGACATCATCGGGGAGGTAGTAGTGGTTCTCGTCGGCCTTCTTTCTCAAAATGGCCAGCCGTGTCTCTATCTCGGGCGGTTGAACATCAGTAATCAATCCGGACATAAAACGACTCCTCAAGCGGTCCTCGAGCGTTGCTAAGGCTCGGGGTGGTCTATCTGAGGTGAGAACGATCTGTCCCTTTGCTGCATAGATCGAGTTGAATGTGTGGAAGAACTCCTCTTGGAGAGACTCTCTGCTTTCGAGGAACTGCACGTCGTCGACCAGAAGAATGTCACACTCCCTGTACTTCTTC